>NZ_MTCA01000053.1:0-17966 GCF_002150205.1 Flavobacterium sp. FPG59
TTCAATGGCTAATTATATTTGAAAATTAAGCAGTCTTTTGTGCCGTATATGTTCAATTTTTATGGTTATTACTTTTATAGAGCCGCATTGCAAACGCTTAGTTTTCGTTAATTAAGTAAGTAGGTACTCGTTGCAAACGAGCACCATAGGAGTTATTTCTTAACTTTCTGTGATGGCTAAGTTAGCATGTCCACAAAATAAATAAATCCAAAAAAAAAACCAAAAATTCACAAATAGAATCTCAAAAAAATGAAATCATTTGCGAATTTACGGTTTTAAAAACTTCTTGACTAAATATCGAAGCCAGTTACGGTCATATTGATTATAAATTAAAGAAAAGGCCAAATTGATGGCTGTTTCCAAAAATGGCACTGACTTTGTCTTGCTGAACATAGCCGAAATTGTAACCAACTCCAAGCCCTTTTATATTCAATCCAAAGCCCATATTAATCTGGCCATTATCTACATAACCAACCTGTAGCCAACCTCTTTTTTGGTAATTCAAATTCAAACTATTGGTTAGTTCATATCGATTACTTTGTGTTTGTGCATACAAAATGGACGGAACAAGATCAAGCTCTTTACCTACTTTAAACTTGTACTCTGTGTAGGCTGTGACTTCATTGTTATACGGTTTTTCTTTGCCTAAAGAAGGAAGCGCTACTGAGAATTGAAAGTTTTTAAACTTGTACACAAAACCAAGTTCTAAGCCCAGTTTGTTTTCATAGAAACTCTCTCCAGACAAATAAGGATCATTTAAATCCACGAAACTATTTGGCGTAAAGCCAGTTTTGAAATCGATATTTTGCTGATTAAAACTCAGTCCAAAACCAACGGATAACGTTTGGTTTTCGGATAAATCAACCCGATAAGCGAAGGCTTGTTTAACTTGCATTTGCGAAAAACTACCCGCAGTTATTTTAGTAAATACCGTTGCTGTTGATAACTTACTGCCCAGTGGCAAATCAAGGGTTAGTTGCTGCCAATTGAGTGTATTAGCATCTTCTACTTTGTTTGGAGTTGATCCTGCTACGAGTGACATGCGCATTTTATCAAGCTCACCAGCATAGGCAACATTGACACCCAACTTATTTTGCTGAATCAAGCGATTGTTTAATTGGTACTGCGCCTTACCCGAAGAGATAATGAACAAGACAAGAACTACACTGTACACTATATTTTTTGCTAAATATTTCATTTATTTTTTAATTATTGATCATTTACAAAGTTTAACTTATGGTAATTTGAAGATGTTACACTAATTGTAAACCAGCCTAACAAGCTCTTTGTAAACACGCTCTTTGTTGCTTGGGTCCTTTCCTGTAAAATATAAATAATACTCTCCTTCTGCTAAGCCATTACCCGTCCAGTCATTTTTATAATTGCTCGTACTGAAAACCATTTGACCTTTAGAATTATAAATAGCCAAAACATAATTACTGTACAATTGTATATTATTAATGAGTAATCGATCATTGAGACCATCTCCATTTGGCGAAACCAAATTGTTGTACATCAAAGTATCATTAACTGTAAACTCAATAGTTACGTTTACAGTAATGGAATCAGACAGTTTAGGAGTTCCATTATCTGTTACTTTAACGGTAAAACTATAGCTCGTTTTGTTGTTAGGATCAATTGTACCATCAAAGCTTATAATTCCGTCTTTAGTAATGGTAAAAGGAACTTGCTGACCCGGGCTTATTTCCCAACTTAGGACGCTATTTGCATCCACATCTGTTGCTTCTACTTTGCCAACTTCAATAGCATTATTAGACAAACCTGCTAACACAAAGTTTACTGCATTTGATCCAACATTTTTAGTGATTACTGGATTTTCGTTTACGTCTAGGGCATAAATAGTCATTTTCTCCTTTACTTCACCACCTCTTTGATCATTACTAATAAGCTCAAATTGAAAAACTTTTTGCTTTTCGAAATCCAAACTTTTCTTTAACACCAACTGATCACCTACAAGATCAAAGTTCAAATAATCAGAACCGCTTATAGAAAAACGATAGATACTAGAATCCTTATCTTGATCCTTTGTCTTTAATGTTCCTATGACAGTACCTGCAGGTTGATTTTCATTGATTTTATCATTACTTATTGTGATTAAAACAGGGGTGTCATTGATGTCATTGATAGTAATTACATAGTTAGCAAACAGTACTTCACCCAAGGTATTTTGTGCTTTAATACGAATTTTGTAACTGTTTTTAGTTTCAAAGTCAAACATTTCTTTAGACTTCATGCTATTTCCTGTAATTTCGAATGAGGCATTATCCTCTCCGCCTACACCATCAACTAATGACAAGGCAAATACAGTACGATTTTCCTTAATCACCGTAAAATCGCCCACTACAGAAGCAACAACTTGGTTCTCGTCAATATTCACTTTTGACAAACTAAAAATAGTTGGTAATTTATCATCTAGTACTGTGATCGTAAAAGATTGCTCTAAAACATCTCCACGACTACTTGCCGCTTGAACACGAATTTTGTAAGTACTTTTTGATTCGAAATCAAAAATACTTTTCACCTTCAGGCTATTGCCAATAATTTCAAAAGAAGCATTATCATCTGCACCCACACCTTCGATAAAAGTTAATACAAATGCATTTCTATCTTCCCTAACAACCGTAAAGTCTCCAACTACAGTTGCAACTGGTTGATTTTCGTCAATGGTTAATTTAGATAACGTAAAAACCGTAGGTAATTTATCATCTAGAACTGTTATCGTAAAATTTTGCTCTAAAACATCTCCACGACTGCTCACTGCTTGAACGCGAATTTTATAAATATTTTTAGTTTCGAAGTCAAAAATATTCTTCACCTTCAAACTATTTCCTGCGATTTCGAATGAAGAATTATCCTCACCACCTACTCCGTCAACTAATGATATGGTAAATGCAGTTCTATCTTCCTTAGCCACTGTAAAATCTCCTACAACAGTTCCTACGGGTTTGTTCTCATCAATAGTTGATTTAGATAAAGTAAAAACCGTCGGTAATTTATCGTCTAATACTGTTAACGTGAAAGCTTGCTCTAAAACATCTCCACGACTGCTCACTGCTTGAACGCGAACTTTGTAAATACTTTTTGCTTCGAAGTCAAAAATGCTCTTCACCTTCAAACTATTTCCTGTGATTTCAAATGAAGAATTATCCTCACCACCTACTCCGTCAACTAATGATAAGGTAAATGCAGTTCTATCTTCCTTAGCGACTGTAAAGTCTCCTACAACAGTTCCAACAGCTTGGTTCTCATCAATAGTTGATTTAGATAAAGTAAAAACCGTTGGTAATTTATCATCTAGTACCGTGATCGTAAAATTTTGCTCTAAAACATCTCCACGATTGCTCACTGCTTGAACGCGAACTTTGTAAATACTTTTTGCCTCGAAGTCAAAAATGCTCTTCACCTTCAAACTATTTCCTGTGATTTCGAATGAAGAATTATCCTCACCGCCTGCACCGTCAACTAATGATAAGGTAAATGCAGTTCTATCTTCCTTAGCGACTGTAAAGTCTCCTACAACAGTTCCAACAGCTTGGTTCTCATCAATAGTTGATTTAGATAAAGTAAAAACCGTTGGTAATTTATCATCTAGTACCGTGATCGTAAAATTTTGCTCTAAAACATCTCCACGATTGCTCACTGCTTGCACGCGAACTTTGTAAATACTTTTTGCTTCGAAGTCAAAAATGCTCTTCACCTTCAAACTATTTCCTGCGATTTCGAATGAAGAATTATCCTCACCACCTGCACCGTCAACTAATGTCAAGGTAAAAGCAGTTCTATCTTCCTTAGCGACTGTAAAGTCTCCTACAACAGTTCCAACAGCTTGGTTCTCATCAATAGTTGATTTAGACAAAGTAAAAACCGTTGGTAATTTATCATCTAGAACCGTTATTTCAAAAATTTTCTCGACAACTTCTTTACGATTACTTATCCCTTGAACACGAATTTTATAAATACTTTTCGTTTCAAAGTCGAAGATGTTTTTCACTACTAGTTTATTTCCTATGATTTCAAATGAAGAATTATCAAAACCTCCATCACCAGCAACAAGCGAAAGATCCGAAACGGCTCTATCTTCTATCAGTACATTAAAATCGCCTACTACAGTCCCAACAGCTTGATTTTCGTTTATCGTTAATTTTGACAAAGTAAAAACAGTCGGTAAGGTTACAGGATAGGTGGGCATTTGCACAGCAACGGTCCATTCCTTAACCACATTTAGATCTTCAGAATAGACTTTAAAAACAACCGGATTGCTAAAATCCAAACTATTTGAACCCGAAGTTTGTTGCACATTTCCAATATAGACGGTAGCCCCAGGGCTACTTGTAAAAGTAGTATTTAGTGCTGTTACCGTTTGTCCTGGATTAAGAAACACTGTTACTTTATTACCTACAATGGTTATGTCATTGCGAGTCACGCCAACAAAACCAACATCTAAAAGATCTGCACCTTGACGTAAAGCATTGTTTGAAAAAATATACGTTTGAGACAGATTTCCAAAATTAGCATTGGATGTAAAAATTGCTGTTTTAAAAACATCTTTAACAACGTTTTTTTCCGAATCATACATTTTAAAACTTATCGTTTCATTATTTGTATCCGCAAAAACAGTCAGATAAGCATAATACTTGTTTTCGGTAGCCACATAAATCAAATTAGTTACACCGCGACATTCTCCATTTACAAATGCAGCTACTTTATCATTAACATTAGCTAATCGAACTCCATCAATATTTAAAGATCCAACAAAAGTCATTGTGTATTGAAAATTATTTTCATTCAAAGTCCAAGACGGAGACTGACCAAAAGTGCTAAAACTCACTAGAAACAGTACAATAGTACTGTATATAAAATTTTTCATAGTTTAAATTTTAAATTGATTTAAATTGCCAAAACACCTAAAATGGTGTCTTGGCATCTAAATTCATTTAATACTAGTTCTTCATCACTTTATGAGTGATAATTCCTCCATTTATATTAATTTGAAGTACATAAACACCAGATGCAACGGTTGGTTGGATTTTCAATACATTTTCCCCTTTGACAACATTTTGTTTAACATCTAGTACTACTTTACCAGATAATGAATACAGTGTGATACTAATATTTTGATCTTGAACTGCGTTCGCTCTTATAGTTATTTCATTATCAAATGGACTTGGGTAGACACTAACACCCTCTGTCATCTCTTCCAACATGATTGGTTTCGAAATTGTCCCTAGTACATCGTTTCCTTTGAAAGTAAATTTCTTCGATGTTTTCTTAGTACTTACTCCGTTACCAATGTAAAAAGCTAGCTCTTCAGTAGTATCGCCATAAACCGTTATAAAACTCAGTTTACTATCATTTACAGATTGATTAGTAGCTGACCCTTTTAAGACACCTTGAGCATCATAAACAAATAATTCATTGTATCCTGCAGGTAATAAAACCACAGCATTCATGTTGTCTGCATATTGCTTAAACTCTGCTCTAATTGGTTCTTGACTAACGTCATTTGCATTGTCCAACTTTTTAGCCGTTTTGATTTTACTCGTACTTGCTAAATAACTTGGATATTTAAACGTTTGTGCTTTCGTAGATTTCACCATGTAACCTTTACCAGATTCTAAGTAAGTAAGGGTTCCATTCCATCCAATAAGCGGATCGTAAATTGCAAACAAGTTTTGTGATTTAATCACATCCCCATCTGCTGCTTCAAAATAGGCTAGAGCTTCATTTATTTGCTGGTTTCCTCCTAAAGTATACGGAAGCCAGTTCCATTTTTCTTGCATTGAGAAACTCCAATTATTAACATCAATGGCAGTTCCTTTAATAGTCAAAGGTTGCTCATGCGTTAAGTATACTTTTACCATTTTAGAATTAGTTAAACCACCATTAGCCGAAATAGTTCCAGACCAACCACTATTAGCCGGTATTGCTTCATTCTTAAAGTAGGTTTCCAAACGTGCTGGCGAATTGATCAACATACGATCAGAAGTTTCTAATTTCAATGCACTAGTCAATACATTAAGATTAGCAAAATTAGGATCATTCACATTCAACGACAACCAAGTCCAACCCGAATTAAGATTGATTTTTTGCTCTACAACTGCAGAGTTTTCAAAAATAACAGGCGAACTAAGTTTTCCTAGAATTCCATTTTCTTCAAACGGAATTGAAGCTTTCGTATTCATGTTTGCTATTAGAATTGCTCCTTGAGAAGCATCCCATATTTTAAAGTCGATATTCTCACCACTAGTAGAATTACTATATACTGTCAAGAATACAAAATATTCTTTATAGGCAGCATTGTAAACTAACTTTGTTGATCCTCTAACCACTCCATTTGAAAATGCAGCTATTTTATCGTAACTGTCCTCAGAAAATTTTCCGTCTATTTTAATTCGACCTACAATATTCATACTGTACTTATAATCGGTCGGTTTAACTGTCCAAACTGGTTCTTGACCGAGTACTCTAAGCTTAATTTGCATTTTTTCATCGTATCCAAAATCTGTTTTTAAATACAGGTTTTCTAGATATTCTCCTGGAGTCAAGTCCTTATCAATAGTAGCAATAATTACCACCTTACTAGCAGGTGAAATCGTACCAGATGTTTTGCTTAAAGTCAACCATTTAGGTAGATTATTAATAGCAAATGGCTGCCCTTTTCCTCCTTTATTCAATATAGTAATTTCAAAAGATTTTTCTTCACCTGTCTTCTTAACAATATCAACAATATCATTATAACCTTCTGCAAACCAACTCACTTCGTTGCGTTTTACATAAGCAGTCCACGTAATAGGCGATTGTTGCATATTATTTGCACTATCAAACATTCTATCAACTGTAATATCAATAATCTGACCTTCTAATGAAGCCCAGTCTGTTACCACTGGTTCTAAAATCATTTGATCTTGATTGACCACATTGTTTACTTGAAATTTGATTAACGTTCGCTCTGGCTTAATTGGAGCTACATCATCTGAATATTTAACAGCACCGCTACTTAAAACAGCATTGTCTGGAAAACCAGCCTGCCCTTTATCTACATGATAATAACGAGGGCCATTAGCCGTTTTTGGATCTGGCTCGTTCATTCTAGCATAAAGCATCAATCCGATACTTTCTGGGCTAACTTCATTATATCGGTCACGAGTGATTTGCTCCACGTTACGTAAGGTGTTCCATAACTGAACTTCATCTAGTTTACCTGTATAGGCACGATCTACTGTCTCGATACCTACAAGATCAGTGGTTCCACGTGCTCCTAACCAAACTTTGTTTCCAGAGAAACCACCAATATTTACCATTGGATTTGAAGAAACTGCAACAGCATCTACATACGTACGTAACGAACCTAATCTGTTAAACAGTAATGTGACGTGATGCCAAGTATTGTCGGCCATATTTTGACTTGCTAATTCATACGAATTACCCTCAGTCTCCAAGGTCAATTTACCTGTAGCTTTCAAGTTGATTGCCCATTTATTACTAAAACCATTGGATTGTTTTAGATCGGTACCATCACCTTTTCCGTTTGAGAACAAAGTTGCTTCTTGTGAAACACCCGTTTTCATCCAGAAAGAAACCGTAGCGTCCATCTCTTTAGTTAACTGCACAGAGCCAACTTTGTCTAATTTTAAATTTTGACCGTTTGCAAACTCATACGAAGTTCCTTTTGGCTTAATATCCCATGCTTCTTTAACAATAGCATGTTTGAATCTTGCTTTGTCGTTAGCTAGAGTTCCTCTACCTTCATCCATAGGCCAATATCCAACTAGATTGGCTTCATTACCTATAAGTTTTGCGTACATTTTGGCGTAAGCCTCATCTAAATTGATGTCTTTAGTCCAAAGGCGTAAGTCGTGCATGTTCCCCACAAATGTATTACCACCAATAGTTAACGCATTGTTGTTCGAAAATTGTACATTGCTTACACCTGTACTAGCTCCAATTTCTTTATCATCTTGATAGATACGAAGCGTTCCAGTATTGTTTTTATGAGTAAAGGTATAATGATGAAACAATCCATCATTGGCAACACCTCCATTAGCAGTTAAACCACCCAATTCAAAATAAACTGAACCATTTTCTAATTTGATATTAACCCCATCTTTTTGGGCTATAATTGTCGCTGCTGTTGCAGTAGTAATATTTTTCATCCAGAATTCAAAAGCTAAATCTCCTGTTGTAATTCTTGGACTATTGATTACGGCTTCATTAGTAGCACCATCAAATCGTAAGGACACATTGTGATCAATTTCTAGTTGATTCGTCTGCCCTTTTATTTCAATATTAGAAACTGCCGAATTATAGAAAATAGGTTCGTTAAAAAACACTTTCAAATCTTCGCCTGCTCCTAGAATTCCATTGATAGGCAATGGAGTTCCAAAACGTAAAGGCGAATTCAAATCGACTCTACCAGTTGTAATATCAGAAATGAATTCGGTATCATTTGTACAAGTACTTCTAGCACGAATTTCATATTTTCCATCAATTAATTTATCGGCAGCAATATCAAATGCGTAGTTTAAAACCACATCTGAACCGATTAATTGAATACTTTTTTCTTCCGCCTTAACTGCTGCATCATAAAACCCCTGTGTTCCATAATAGGTTTGTAAGCGTGTCCAGTTAGAAGCTGTTGCCAATCGATATTCTAGATCGATCTTTTTAAAACTCTTAAATTTAGTACTATAGCCATTCAATTTTACTTGTAACGGTTTAGTAGATCCATCGGTATTATAAGCTACTTCTCTATTATACACCCAGTTTTCCAAAGGTGCATTTACAAGAACAATCGAACAAGATGGAACAAAACTCGCAGAAATAGCAACTTCTGAACTTACGTCTTCCCCATCGCAAAGCGATTCTAATCTAATTTTTATATTCTTATAATCGTATACATCCGAAATAGATTTACCCAACGTCAACTTGTAGGTAATTGCTTTTCCATAAGGCACACGAACAATTGTTCCATTAGGCTCGATGTTGATGATTGCATTATCCGGGTTTGTTGTATTATCAACCACCAATCTGTAATCAGCATCAATACCAGCAGCACTTTGATTTTCTAATATCAATTCATACTCTGCATTTCTACCTTCGGTTACATTACTAATGTCAGCAACAGTCACTTTCAAAACAGGTACTTCCACTTTTTGAGTAGCGTAGCTCAACTGTGCTATTGCATTACCATCTGTACAATTAGATGTAGTACTTGAAAAGCTTGAAAAGGCTGTATCATACTTTGTTTTTTCTTCTACTAAAGTTTGTCTACTCTGTATTAATACATTTAATTCCCCTATATTTAACGCTTTTTTAGCCAGAGAAGCAGGATCATTACTTCTATTTTTATCTATTTCACTTTGCTTAGCATTTATTGCACTTTGATTGTCTGCAATCCTCTTGTCAACATCAATAGTTTTAGCAACGTAATCTTTAAACACGCCATTGCAATAGAACAAAGATTCTTCTGCTCCTTCATATGGACAAGATGTTCTACCTCCTTGCGTGATAAAAATTGGACCATTTCCATCAAAGGCATTAACAACATCTACACTCAAATAATTAGCTTGATCATTATCTTTTAAGGTATAATTAATGGTTGTTGTTTGAGTTGATTCTTCTGTAAGTGCGGAATTAATATCTTGTTGAAAAACAGCTTTTGTAGAATTATTAAATCCAATTCCATTTAAACTAACACCGATTTCTAGCCCTAAACTTTCATCTATTGTTAGATTATAAGCTAAAGAAGAAGACGCAACAATACTAGTTTCAACACTCTGAGTATATTCGCCTACACCAGAGTCAAAAGAGATGTTTTTTTGGAAATATTTATCCAATAGTTCACTCGTTTTTTTAGATTCAGCTAATTTATTCTTAAGATTTGTAATCGCTACAGGTCCTGCTCCCCCACTATTGATTTCACTGTTGATTGAACTGTTAAAATCACTAAGCACACTAGATACTTTAGCTTTATAAGCTGTACGATTATTTTTGGCCAAATATTTATTTAACTCATTGTCCAAAATTAATTTTTTCCACAAACGAATTCTTTCATCATATTGCGCTATGGTTAAAGTACCATCTTTTCCCTCTTTTAAAGTTCCAGCTCTTATATTATCAGTAAACAAAACGTATTCTGGAATTAAAGTCTCCAAAATGTATTTTTGGGAATAGATAAAAAAGGTTTCTGATGGCTCGTCAACAAAATAAACTGCTTTTTGCTTGCTGATATATAATGGTGCTTCAGTAGTTCCTAAATTAATGTATTCACTATCTGCTAATTCTACCTTCTTCCCATTAACAGTTTTCGTAGGTTTTGTTTTAGATGGCTTTACATCATCAAAAGAACCATAAAATTGATTTTTAGAGTTCCCTATGTACAAATCCCCCATTGAACCTACATAATCAGGATCATCACTAGTAGAAATAGTTTGATTAAAAGTATAGGTTTTAGTTAAACTTTTTCCATCAGTTGAGGACTGCGTTAACCCAATTCCAAGATTAACATTGTTCGTGCTCTCTGCTTCAATTATAGGACCAACGATTCCTCCACCGGCTTTAAATATTGGCCCAAGCAAAACTTTAAATTCAGTTGATATGCCTGCAGAATTTGCCAAAGAACTTTCTGTAGTAAAAGAAATACTCTCTCCCTTTTCAATAGATGCAAAACTATTAGAACCCGGAGGGTCTCTTAAAACGATCTCTGGAATGTCTGGTGCCGCTGTTACAAATGTTTGGCTACCATCTGACTTACCTCCTAAAATAATCCCAAGCGGTTCATAATCTACAACACCATAATCCTTCTCATTAATTCGGTATTTTAAACTACTACTAATTTTAAACGGCGGTGCAACTGATGGCAGTCCTGCTTTGAAACTATAAGTCAATTTACTTGCGTCATTTGGATCTACAACCACCGTTTCTGAGTTGATTAAAGCCAAATTATTATTTACAATCAATTCCCCATCACTAACGGGAACTTGTACTTCTACAAAAGGCTTACTATCTTGATTCGTATAGCTTTCAAAACGACTTAACACAATAGAATAAGGACTAAATTGCGAATAAACTTTTACTCCGATTTTAGCCGCTGAATTATTTGGGTCTTCAATTTTAAAATTTGTAGTCTCTATGTTAGTACCATCGACTACTATTTTTTTATCCGAAGTTTGCTCTATTACTTTCAGTATCGGAGTAGACCTGAACACAAAACTTTTTTCGTAATGATAGGGTTTACCCTCCAAAGTTTTTTCGGTTTTATTGTCTGTGTAGGTAAAAATAGGTTTAGTAGTTGCTACTACTTTCGAGAAATTAAGCGTTTCAGTTGTTCCCGCTTTTATCAATGCAATATCAGTATTTTCAGGAATCGTTAAATTTGCTGCTCGCAATTCATATTGCAACGGCAAAAGCGACACACGATATTCTCCCGAAGTTAGATTAGTTTTGAATTCAGCCATAGTAGACGGTGTCACATCACCTCCTAGGGGTTTGTATCCTAAAGTAAATGAAGCTACTCCAATATTGTTTCGAGTACTAACGTCAATTGTTTTAGAATTGCCACTCGCGTCTGTTATTGATAGCGTTTTAAGGCCATCCTCTCCAAAACCAGCATCTTTAGCTGCCTCAACTGATCCACCAACCACTTTCCCTATTACGGTAACGCGGGTATTATCAACAAACACAACTGCTTCGTTTGAATCTTCAAAAAATTCTTTGGTTGATCCTGATGTTGCAGGGAATCGTCCGTTGTAGGTAAACTCATGACCGTCTTTTTTTACGGTAATATAGTGATTTCCAATAGGGACACTGATATCAAAATAGCCGGAATCATCAGAAACTACTGGTATACTATTGGCATCCAAAACAATGTTTCCATCGATATACACATTAGCACCTGCGGTATAAATCCTGGCATATTGTTCTAAATTTTCCCCATTTTTACTTAGCCAATATTGCCCTTTACTTAAATTTGGAGATCCAGTTAAAGAATAAGAATTATAGCCCTCGTCTAAAATAGATGTTGGTTTAGTTGTACTAGAAATCGGAGTAAATACGTCTCTTGTGTCATACATTATTGTTCCTTTGAAACTGAAAGAAGAATTATCAATAAAACTAATTTTATTAACCACCTCAGAACCTTGACCTAAAAACACCAATTGTTGTCCTGGTTCAAATTTATGCTGTCCGTATAAAGGTGTTATGGTAAAAGATTCACCCGTACCTGAGTAAGGTATAGAACTTATCTCATAGTTTCCATTTACATCCGTAACCCCAAGAACGCCTAGTTGACTCGTGGTTGGAAAATCACCTGAACCACTTGACCATGTAACTTCGGTACCCGAGTTGCCTAATTTTCCGTGGTTTTTGTTATAATTGAATCCATCTCTAGATAAATCATAAGCAAATTGACCTACTTTTTCATTGGCTCTTAAATACGCTACCAATCGAGAATCGTTACCACTGATGTAACGAGAATAATCGGTGCGAATTTGTTGTGTTTCTAATCCAGCTTTCCAGACTCTAATTTCATCCAGAAAAGCATCTTTTCCACCACCGGCATACACATTTTTCCATTGTGTATCAGCTCCACTAATTTTTAAAGTATTGGTTGCCGTTGGAACGCTTACATTAAAATAAGGTGCCGTATAGGCTACATCAATTCCTTTGAGTTTAGAGTCAACAAGATCTTTGTATGATGTTGTTATGGCTCTACCATTAATCAATAAAGTAGGCACTACACCATCCTTCATGATAACCGAAAAATGAACAAAGTTAGTATTGAAATTTGTAACCGGAATCAGTACATCATCACCTCTACCATTAATATCGCCAGACGGATAATAATTTTCAAGAACATATACACTACCTCCAATGGTTACTTCTAGCTTCTTGGTACTTGCTTTTAATTTTACCGATGCTTCAATGGTGTTGTTGTCTACACTCTTCAGTTGAAACAACTTTATTGCACTTCCTGCATCATCCGTGTAAGGCGTTTTGGGTTTTACCCAAGCTTGGTAGGTTACCGCAGTAGTAATTGCTTTGTTTGTATTTTCGATATTCAAACTTGATGCAGCAGGGATCAACAAGGAACTCCCTTGATTGACGCTTGTTCCTGCCGAATTAGCCATTACAATTACATCCTTTACAGGATTACCCCCTTTGTAACTAACATTTCCGGTTACAATAGCCGTAGGATTTCGATATCCAAAACCAGTGATGTAGGTATTGTATAAACTTTCTATGCTACTTACGCCTTCGGCTACAATTTTATATTGAAACAATACATTACCCTCAGCATAACGATCCTCGTATTGGGTTACACTAGGCGCAACACTACCTACAAATTGATAGGGTTTGTCTTGTGCTAGATTGTATTCTCTTTTGTAGATTTTAATACTACTAATTTTTTCAAAATTACTTCTCAGGTCCCAACTAATTAATATTTTGTCTCCAAAATATCCTTTGGAAACATCAAAAGAATCTTCTGTAAAAGTAGGAAACAAATACAATACACCCCACGGAAAACGTAGATCCGCAGGTTTTGTTGGACGGGTAGCTGCACTTTGATTTTGCCCTAAATAAGGAAGTCCTACCTGAATGGTAAACCCGTTTTTTTGTATTGCCTGAGAGACGGGAACTATTTTAGCCCCTTCGGTATTTTGTGCTCTCAGTCCTGTGGCGATGAGCCCTAGGAATAAAGCTATAATTATTTTTTTCATAATTATAACTTATAATTTAATGATGTAGTTCACACCGTAATTTATTGGGCGAGATTCTGTAGTACCTGAGTTAGCAGTAGTAAAGCTGTGGTTGTGATCTCCATTAGTTGATGTTCTACCTCTATCTATTACATCGTTTGTTTGATTAGGTGAATACATTAATTCACCATTCCAATCTCCATTTCCATCCCTCCTTGGTGAAACTTTGTATAATTGATCAGTTGTTGCGAGATAACCAATAGTAGTTTGACCACTACCACTATCTTGACGAGTAAACATATTATGATAATGATTACCAGCATTACTAGTATTCCCTGTATGATTATGACTTTTATTATCAGAACTTTGAACAGCTTTTAAAGTATTTGGTTGTATTTCTGCGGCATTAGTACCATTACCGTTTTGACCTGCACCTCTTAAAAAGATCCCTCGTAAATCTGGAGCATAATCCCCAACAAGCGCTCGTAAGGGAGCTCCACCCAAAGCATCTGCAGGTAAGGCAGATCCATCACACATTACCCACCCTACTGGTGCAGTAGTCCCAACAAAGGGCATAATAGAACCTGTTGGTACACCATTACTAGCCGCAATGGCATAAGGCACTTGTTTTAATTTTTCATCAGAAATGGTAGTTGAACCTTCTGAAATTCTTAGATAGGCCTGCGTATTGGCTATCACTATATTATTAGTTTCTCCTGGTTCCAAAACTGCTGAAAAAACACCAAAAGCATCTGTAGTAACTGTTCTAGTAACTTCATAAATAACAACATTTGAGCCGTAATAAATACGAAATGTCAAACTTATAGTTGCACTAGTTCTTGCAGTGTTATTATTGTCTCTTGCAATTCCTTGAATAGCAATTCCAGCCACATTTGCAGATGATTGACCGTAATTGATTGCTACTGTAAGTAACATTAAAAATGAAAGTAATTTTGTTCTCATAACGAATTGATTTTAAGTTTATTTTTATTAGTTGTATTGCGTTTTATTGCCCCTTTGTGAAGGTGAAAAATTAAATTAAGGCGCGAAAATAATTCCTTTTTATTGAATACCACTAGCCCATTCGGACAAATCGATAGCCCATTCGGACATTTTTTAACAAAAATTTCTGTTAACAACCTTAAATCCGCACGTTTAAAGCACCAAAATTTGCAGATTTTATTTTGACAAATACCCAATATCTTTTGGGTAAAAAAGCACGATTATTCCATTTTGAGTATATTTTCCTGAAAATTTCCAAGTAAAAATTATTTTAGCCTCTTATAAGTTGGGAGTACTATTTTAAATTTCAAATAGTAGACTTGAGATAGGAAATACAAGAAATTAAGTTTAAAAGAAAATTAGAACTCCTATCATTTTCATGGATGCAGGAACAGAATATCGAAAGATAAGTAGATGAATATAGCTATCGATTAAACAGGTTCATACACCAGTAAAGTATATTTGATAATCTAATTATAAAGATGATGAACCAAAATCATATTGTTTTACAGAAAATTAAAACAAATAGATAACTGTACAGCTCTACTGATTTATTTTCTTTAAACCACATTAAAGAAGTGAACAAATTTACACGACACGATCATGAAACGCGTAGCCCATTAGGACACTTTTTTGGGATAGGTTTTGAAATAAAAGTTAGAAGTTGATTATTTTAGACGTAAATCAGAAGGTATTTTGTCATACTTTTTTTTGAAAGCAGCGCTAAATTTACTGTGACTGTCATACCCTACTTCTAGCGCAATTTGTTTGATTTGCATACTCGAATTTTCAAGCAGTTGCAAAGCCAGTTCCATTTTTTTATCTATATTATATTGCAGAATCGAAATTCCATAAACCGACTTGAAGTCTGTTTTTAATTTTGAATTCGAGATACGGAGCTTCTCAGCCAACGCATCTATCCCAATAAAAGGTTTAGATAAATTTGTACTAATCAGCAATTCACATTTTGCTATTTTTTTATAATCAACAATTCCATTTTCTTGGTAATCATCTGCTCGATTATCTGCAAAAACATTATTAAAAAAAGAAGTTAATAAGCTCAAGGATTGTGCTTTCAAAATTGTTTTATTTAAAACATTCGAATTAAACGTTTTATACGTATCTAAAATTTCTTGAGACAATTCTACAGCATTAGGTACAATATCTTGATAAGACACAAAACCTTTATCTGAATCTAAAAACTTTTTAAAAGGAAGCATGCTATCCAATTGATCAAGCGGAATATGATCTTGAATCCAACTTGGACTTACGTAATAGATATAAAACAAGCATTTAGAACCCTTGTAAAAACAAGCACCTACATCAACTCCTGGTTTTTTAAAAGCCCAAAATTTATTTTGGAAAGGCATTTTATTGATAAAGACATTATTCAATTGCACTTCGCTACTAAAAACTGAAAATGTTATTGAATAATGCTCACTAGGAATATTTGGCGCATAGACTGATTTGATTACGCTATCGTGTTTAAATTCTATATCGGTTATTGTTAGCCATAAACCTTCATCAATTTTCCGATAACGCATTGACCCCTTTATAAAAAGATTATTCCGTACTACTAATTGCTCCTGTGCAATATGTTTGCTACCGGGGCTTTTTATAGTAGACTCTATGAATAATTCGGGCGTGTTTGCCACAAATGGGAATTCGAAAAAACCGTCCTGATAGAACTTAAAATTAGGCTTAATAAATTGGAACCACTTTTTTAAATTCATACCATATAACAATTGAAAAACTTTATTTTATTAGTCTTATCCTCCTTTAGTGTGGGATAAAATTAAAGTAGCGTACGAAAATAACTTTTTTTTTGTGAATATTGCAATTCCATTTTTACATTTTTTTTAAAAAATAACTATTAAAACTAAATATAAGATACAGATTGATAGAAATTACTAGAGAGGTTAGCTCGATGGCTTTAGCTCGTGCCCATAAGCGCTACCATACAAAACAAAATTAAACTATATCCTTAAATAAGTTGTCGTTTTTTGTTTTGGGCAGAATACCAACACTGCTTTTCAAGCCGCCATACCTGAGACTTTTAAGGAACTATGACAGCTATAAGTGATGGGTAGATTTGGAGTGGGTAGTTTTAATCAATTTATAAAAAATGTTAATTTTGCTTGTGCAAATGCTCAAAGATAAAGTTCAAAGGATGAAATTAAAAATAAATTATATTAGTCAAATTGAGTCCATGAAGCATTTAATAGTTCTTTCTGTGGCTTATCTTGCTTTTTTGTTTTATGTAATTGGACTTTCCGATATCGAAACTATAGTTTACTTGATGTTTCCGTATATTATTATTTTTATTTTACCTGTTCTAGTTATTCACGTAAATTATTTTATAAACAGTAATAGTAGAATTTGGTACAGCATTGAGGTAGATTCTATAGTTGCAATATACGGTCAAGAGAAAACAATATATGATAACACTGAAATAGAATCAATTTTTATTTTTGCAACTCCTAACAGATTAAAAGATTCTGCTACAAGCTCCTTCCCATTCGAAGATTATCACTATGTAAATATAAAATGCAAAAGCGGACAAATAATTATTTTGACATCTCTTCACTCATACAATCTAGATAAACATATTCAAAAACACTTTGAAGCTGCTATAATTCGCAAGATTCCTCGGCTATTTCCTTTGATTGCCAAATAATTTACACGCTACGAAGTCTACTAAAGAAAAATTGCGCAAACGTCTTTGACTTTGCGCAATTTTTTTAATTTCTTGATAATCTCTAATCTCTTAAAAGTTATCCGACATGAAATCCTATTTATTCGGACTTGGAATTTTAACTTTTGATTTTTCCCCTTTAATTCTGAACACAGTTTATCGAAGTATTTAAAAAAACTTAATCAAAGACAGCGGACAACTGGGAGATTTGTTCCAGCCACTTAAATTATTTTAAAAAAACGTTCTGAGAAACTTTGATCTACTGTCCAAATATCTCTAATTATGCCCCCAGTTAATTAAGAAACAAACATAATTTTTTATTTAGTGCGCAAACAATTATATTTGAAAAATAGGCGATCTTTTGTGCCGTATATGTTCAATTTTTGCAGTTATTACTTTTATAGAGCAGCGTTGCAAACGCTTTGTTTTCGTTAATTAAGTCAGTAAGTACTCGTTGTAAACGAGCACCAGAGGGGGTGTTTTTGACTATTATTATAATACGTTATGAAAAAAAAAAGGAATTGATTACTAAATAAAATACTAAATAAATG
>NZ_MTCA01000095.1:0-11467 GCF_002150205.1 Flavobacterium sp. FPG59
AAATTCAGCTATTCTTTAATCTTAAAAGTAAAAAAGAAAGTGTATTTTGGCTTTTAAAAAAAAGTATCAACTAGAATAATTATATAGTATTTTTGCAACATTAAAAAAAATAGTACGTACATGAGAACACTTGTAATTGGCGATATCCATGGTGGTTTAAGAGCACTCCACCAAATAATGGAAAGAGCCAAAGTTACCACAAAAGATAAACTTATTTTTTTAGGTGATTATGTTGATGGATGGAGTCAATCCCCTCAAGTACTAGATTTTATTATAGATTTACAAACAAAACAAAATTGTGTTTGTATACGTGGCAATCACGATGATTTGTTACTAGAATGGCTTGATGAGAGTAAAGACAATCTATTATGGTATAAACATGGCGGTGAAGCAACCGTAAACGCCTATGAGCTTGTAAGCGTAGCTACAAAACAAAAACACATTGCTTTTTTAAAATCATTAGAAAATTACCATCTTGATGATAAAAGACGCTTGTATGTTCATGCTGGTTTCACAAATATAAACGGAGTTAATTTTGAATATTTTCCGGGACAGTTTTACTGGGATAGAACCTTGTGGGAAACAGCACTAGCTCTTGACGAGAGAATGAAAACAGACCACCCCTTTTACCCGAAACGTTTTACATTATATGAAGAAATTTACATAGGACACACTCCTGTGACCCGTATAGGTGAAACCACTCCCGTACAAAAAGCAAATGTATGGAACGTAGACACAGGAGCTGCTTTTAAAGGAGCGCTAACCATACTTGATGTAGATACTAAAGAGTTCTGGCAAAGCGAGCCTTTACATCAATTGTATTTTGACGAAAAAGGAAGAAATTAATTATTATTGCAGTACTTTTACACCATTAAAAAAAAATAAGTATGAAAAAAATTATTACACTAGCATTGCTATTAACAGTAGGTCTGTCACAAGCTCAAGCTTTTAAAGGAGCTGGAGATGTAAAATTTGACCTTGGTGCAACAATTCAAGACGGAGGTACAGGAATAAGAGTTGCAACAGATTTTGGTTTGGGGGAAAACATGTCTTTCGGGATTGCTTCTTCTTATTTATTATCTGTGTCGAATGATGCGCTGGGAAACAAACCAGAATTTGGAGATAGAATTGACGTAAAAGGAAGATTTAGCGCTAATTTAGGAAACGTATTTGAACTAGACCCAAAAATGGATATCTATCCTGGTCTTGATTTAGGTTTGCGCAATTTTGGTGCTCACTTGGGTTTCCGTTATTTCTTTACTGAAGGTTTCGGAATTTTTACCGAAGCTGGAATTCCTATTGCTAGCTACAAAACGAATCCTATAGGTTTTGACAAATTAAACAATCAGTTCTCATTTAATGTTGGAGCGTCTTTCAATTTGTAAAACAAAACTATTTTAAAATAAAAAAAGGCAATTTGAAATTTCAAATTGCCTTTTTTAGTATTTCTATTTATTCAATTACAAATCAAATTTGATTCCTTGTGCTAAGGGTAAACTTGTGGTGTAGTTGATGGTATTGGTTTGTCTTCTCATATACACTTTCCAAGCATCGGAGCCAGACTCACGACCGCCACCAGTTTCTTTTTCACCACCAAAAGCACCACCAATTTCGGCACCAGAAGTTCCAATGTTTACGTTTGCAATTCCACAATCAGAACCCGTTACTGATAAAAACAATTCAGCTTCACGCAAATTGTTGGTCATAATAGCGGATGACAATCCTTGTGCTACTCCGTTTTGAATTGCAATGGCATTTTCTACCGTTCCTGAGTATTTCAACAAATACAATACGGGTGCAAAAGTTTCGTGTTGTACAATTTCAAAAGTGTTATCAGCCTCAGCAATAGCTGGTTTTACATAACAACCACTTTCAAAACCTTCACCAGAAAACACTCCACCTTCTACAAGAATTTTTCCACCTTCGGTAACTACTTTTTCTAATGCTTTATTATACATTTCTACAGCATGAGTATCAATTAATGGCCCAACATGGTTGTTTTCATCCAATGGATTACCAATACGCAATTGCTTGTAAGCCGATACCATGGCATCTTTTACTGTATCATAAATACTTTCGTGAATGATCAATCTACGTGTTGAAGTACAACGTTGACCTGCTGTTCCTACGGCACCAAATACAGCACCAATAACTGTCATTTTTATATCCGCATCAGGAGTTACAATGATGGCATTGTTTCCACCTAGTTCTAACAATGATTTTCCAAGACGAGCAGCAACCGCTTGCGCTACAATTTTACCCATACGAGTAGAACCTGTTGCAGATACCAACGGAACGCGTTTGTCGTTAGTCATCATTTCGCCTACTTTATAATCTCCGTTGATCAAACAAGAAATTCCTTCTGGAAGATTGTTTTCTTTAATTACTTCGGCAATAATATTTTGGCAAGCAATACCACAAAGAGGTGTTTTTTCAGATGGTTTCCAAACGCAAACATCGCCGCAAATCCAAGCTAATGCTGTGTTCCAAGCCCAAACTGCTACTGGAAAATTGAAAGCTGAAATGATTCCCACAACTCCCATTGGATGGTATTGTTCATACATTCTATGTCCAGGACGTTCAGAGTGCATGGTTAAACCGTGTAATTGACGAGATAATCCTACTGCAAAATCACAGATGTCAATCATTTCTTGAACTTCTCCATATCCTTCTTGCAATGATTTCCCCATTTCATAGGAAACTAACTTGCCTAAAGCTTCTTTATTTTTACGTAATTTTTCACCAAACTGGCGTACAATTTCACCGCGTTGTGGCGCTGGCATTGTTTTAAAAGTCTTGAATGCCTCAGTAGCAGTCTGCATTACTTTTTCATAATCGGCAGCGGTTGTTGTTTTTACCGAAGCTATCAGCTGGCCATCTACTGGTGAATGACTTTCTAGAATTTCACCGTTTGAAAAATGATTTATTCCTGTTGACGTTCCTTCGTTTATGGGTTGTACGCCCAATTGCGCCAATGCTTCTTTCATTCCGAATTGATCTGCTATTGTTATCATTGTAACTTTTTTATTAAATATTGTTATATTTTTTTACAAATATATTGATTTAAGCTTGAAAAATACACTTTGGTATTTTATTTTGTTCTAGCCCCGGTAGTAGCGGCATCTCCCGATTTTAAAAAACAAGGCTTTCTCGGCCGTAGTTTTTTTAATCGGGAATACAGCGGATGACGGGAAAAAGCTCCTAAAAAAAACTAGTCTTTAGAAACAAATTTAGGATCGGCCTGCATGACTGTGCCGCACGAATCGCAAGTGCGCAAGCTTTCTGAATTATAGAAATGTTTGAAATGCGGCAGGAAATCTTTTTCGATATTGTGCAGTTCAAAATAAACTTCATGAAGTTTATGGTTGCAATTATCGCAAAACCACAGTAAGCCATCGGTAAAACCTTGACCCGCACGTTTGCGTTCAATAACCAGCCCAATAGAACCCTCGGAACGCACAGGCGAATGAGGCGTTTTGGCTGGATTGAGATACATGTCGCCAGGATGCAATTCCATTTCCTTGCGTTCTCCATCTTCTTGAATAATTACTTTTATCGAACCTTCAAGTTGGTAAAATAATTCCTCCGTTTCATTGTAATGATAGTCTTTGCGGGCGTTTGGACCAGCAACAATCATAACGATATAATCACCAGACTCTGTATATAAATTTTTGTTCCCCACGGGCGGTTTAAGAAGATGACGGTTCTCATTAATCCATGCATTGAGGTTGAAAGGTTTTGCGATTGCCATTTTAGTATGAGTTTCAAAGTTACTAAGCCACTAAGGTACTAAGATTTTAAATGAATCAAGCGACTAATTTTTGACAAAAAAACGAAGGTAGCTTAGCCTTATTTTTGTTTGATTAAATAAAAATAAACGGGAAAGTGATCGCTGAAACCAATTTCGGATACTGAATGACGCAACGGATATCCTTTGTATTGCCCACTGCTTTGTATCAAAAAAGACTTGTTGTAAATACCTGCTTTCCAGAAACGATAGCTGGAGAAATCGGAACGAATTAAAGTTTCGGAAAGCATTATTTGATCAAAAATATCCCAGGCATCTCGGTGCGCAATGGTACCTAAACCTTTCTGAGCCATTTCTTCGAAGGGGTTGTAAATCCCAAATTGTGGTACGGAGTCTTTTTTGGCTTTGGCGCCAAGCCCTATTTTTACGCTTTTATTATAAGGTCCATCATTGAGATCGCCCATGGTGATGATTTTTGCTTCAGGATTAATGCGCTGCAAAGAATCAATTATTTTTCTGTTCAATAAGCCTGCTGCCTCGCGATACGGGCTTGATTTTTTTTCACCTCCAGAACGCGATGGCCAGTGGTTCACAATAATATGGACTTCCTCACCCTCTAGAAAACCAGTTACTAAAAGTTGGTCTCTAGTATATACTCTATAATTTTTAGTGTTTACTTGAGGTTTATCATCTGTTATATCCTCAGTTTTTTCGAGAACCTCTTCAGTTTGTGAGTTTCCTTTTTTATAAAGATATAAAGGGATATTGCTAAAGCTAGTGGGTTGGAATTTCTTTTTTTGATACAACAAGGCTACATCGATTCCTCTTTTATCGGGCGAATCAAAATGTATGATTCCGTAATCTTTATCAATGATTTTTGGTTCTTTCACAAGGTCTTCTAGTACAGCACGGTTTTCTATCTCGCATCCACCAATGAATGTGGGTGAATCTGGATTTTCTGAAGAACCAATTTCTGCAAGCACACGAGCTAGATTACTAAGTTTTTTTTGATATTTATCATACGTCCATTTCTGGGTGCCCTTAGGTGTCCACTCCTCATCATAAGTGTCTGGGTCGTTTATGGTGTCGAATAAATTTTCGAAATTATAAAAAGCTACAGTATGAATAATGTATTTTTTGGATTGAGCATTCCCAACCGAACTCCAACCCAACAAAAAAACGAGTGCTAATAGGGTTTTGTAAAACCTAACTTTAAAGTACAACATAATTAAAATCAATTAATTCAGGATAAAAATAGTGATTTGTATCGAATTTCGTATTCTTTCTTAAATGACTATCTTTGAAATCATAAACCGTGTTGCTTAATTTGATGAAACAGTATACCAATACACACAACATTTATAATCCCATTTTTTATTGGGTACTATTGTTTATTTTTGTTTTTCGAACATTCCCTTGTCAATCCCAACCCACTATGATAACACCACCTTATTTACAAAAAGGAGATACAATTGCCCTTGTAGCAACAGCCAGAAAAAATATTGATGATAACTTAAAGCCAGCAATTGACTTGCTACACAGTTGGGGCCTTGAGGTAATCATTGGAAGAACGATTGGATTAGACAACAACCAACTAGCGGGTACAGATGAGCAACGCGCAGCCGATTTTCAAGCGCAGTTAGACAACCCTAACATCAAAGCAATTTGGTGTGTGAAAGGCGGCTATGGCACGGTTAGAATGGTCGACTTATTAGATTTTACAAATTTTAAAAAAAATCCAAAATGGATCGTTGGTTTTAGCGATGTGACCGTATTACACAGTCATTTGAATACCTTAGGATACCAATCGCTTCATGCCATCATGCCGCTCACTGCACCAAGAGCAACTCCGCAAGCAGTTGAATCATTAAGAAAAGCTTTGTTTGGTGAGAAATTATCATATTCAGTCACATCCTTTTCAAAAAACAAACTCGGAAAAGCAACAGGTCAATTAGTTGGCGGAAATTTATCCATCTTGTACAGTCTATTTGGCTCTAGATCTGCAATTGATTGTTCTGATAAAATTTTATTTATCGAAGATCTAGATGAATATTTGTATCACATAGACCGAATGATGATCAACTTAAAGCGCAACGGTTGCCTCGAAAGCATTAAAGGAATTGTGGTAGGATCTATGACAAAAATGAAAGACAACGATATTCCGTGGGGAAAAAATGCGATCGAAATTATTGAAGACGTTACACAAAAATACTCAATTCCAATATTGTATAATTTCCCAGCCGGGCACATTCAAGACAATAGAGCATTGATTTTGGGAAGTAAGGTCACACTAGACGTGCAGGAAAAAGGCGGAACGCTTACATTTGAATAAATAAAGCCTCCCTCCGAAGGAGTGGGAGACTTGACAGAAGCAGTTTAGGAACGTATGCAGTACACTGAATTATGTTTTTTTATTGATGAATTTTAGTTGCAGAAATTAAAAAACTTGAAACCTCAAAACTTGAAACAAAATTTTTAAATGGCTGAACACAACGAACTTGGCAAACTTGGAGAAGAAATGGCTGTTGAATTCCTCCAAAAGGAAGGCTACACTATTTTGCAAACCAATTATACGTTTCAAAAAGCAGAAATTGACATCTTGGCTGAAAAAGCAGGTGTTCTTGCCGTGGTTGAAGTAAAAACAAGATCTTCCTTGGATTTTGGTTTACCACAGGATTTTGTGAAGCCCAAAAAAATCCAACTCTTAGTAAAGGCTGTAGATGCTTTTGTCACTCAAAATGATCTTGACTTAGAAGTTCGTTTTGATATCATAGCCATTCTTAAAGAAGATAAATCTTTTGTGATTGAGCACCTTATCGATGCGTTTTATCACTTTTAAACACATTTTCTAGATGTTATATTTGTAACAAAATGTTTTTTTATTTATCTTTGCACTCTATTTACACACTAACTACGCGTAAAATAACGACCAACTAAAAAAAATCCATCATGAAAACTGTTTCTTCAATTGTTGAAAACTACATTAAAACTAAACCTTTTTTACTAAATGCTTTATCACTAGGCATCATCAACTTGACCTCATTATCAAGAAATATAATGACAGAGTTGGAAAGTGAATTTGGTAAAGAAGTGAAACAAGGTGCTGTAGTAATGGCGTTGAAGAGATTGACAGAGGAGCTGGATTTTAGACTCAACCACAAGATCAATAAAGTCATCAAAAATATTGGCGAAATCACCGTTCGATCAGCTTTGACAGACTATACTTTTGCAGCCTCAGAAACGGTTTTGAACAAACAGGCTGATTTAATTGCAGATATCAATGCATTACCAGATATTTTTTATACGTCATCAAGAGGGGTAAACGAAACGAATATTGTAGTAAGCAACAGCATCAATCATCTTGTAGACAAACATTTTGCAAGCGAAAAATTGATTCAGAAACTAGATAACCTGGCCTCAATTACCGTAAAATTACCCAAAGAAAACATTGTAGTTCCTGGGATTTATTATTTCATTTTTCAACGTTTGGCTTGGGAAGGAATTATTATTAACGAAGTAATTTCGACATCAAACGAGTTCACTATTTTAGTAAGTGAAG
This sequence comes from Flavobacterium sp. FPG59, assembly GCF_002150205.1. Classification (NCBI taxonomy): domain Bacteria; kingdom Pseudomonadati; phylum Bacteroidota; class Flavobacteriia; order Flavobacteriales; family Flavobacteriaceae; genus Flavobacterium; species Flavobacterium sp. FPG59. Next base: position 7,308 of record NZ_MTCA01000095.1, read on the forward strand.
AACAAGTAGATGTGGCATTTAAAGTAATAAAGGATTTGAAGAATTAAAAACATTCTACAATAAACAAAGCTTCCAGCCTTTGGAAGGCTGGAAGCTTTGAGAATATCTTACTCTCCACCCAACATCTCCATCAATTCCAAACACCTACGCGTAGTTTTAGCATCATCAAAGGTTAATAGCAAACGTAATCCTGCTGGAGTTTGCTTTTCTTTCATTTTGCAAATAGCACTGTTTTTTTGCACAAACTGCAATACGTTTTGAAAACGATTGGATTGGTAATAATCGGATTGTTGATCCGAGACAAAATAGCCAATCATTTTGCCTTGCTTCATCACTAATTTCTCGATTCCTACCCGTGTAGCAATCCACTTAATGCGTATGCTGTTCATCAACGCTTTGGCACGTGGCGGCATTGGACCAAAACGGTCAATTAATTTATCCTGAAAAACAGTAAGCTCTTCCTCATTTTTTACATCACCTAGCTCATTGTACAAACTCAATCGCTCTGCTACATTATTGATGTACTCATCTGAAAACAGCAATTCAAAATCAGTATCAATTTGTAATTCTTTGACGTATTCTTTGGTTTCCAAATTGTTTTCCTCCGGATACAAATCCTTGAATTCATTTTCTTTCAACTCATCAATAGCTTCGTTCATGATTTTTTGATACGTATCAAAACCAATTTCGTTAATAAAACCGCTTTGCTCACCGCCCAATAAATCTCCTGCACCACGAATTTCTAAATCTTTCATGGCAATGTTAAATCCGCTTCCCAATTCACTAAATTGTTCCAAGGCTTGAATACGTTTACGAGCATCTTCGGTCATACTTGAATATGGCGGACAGATAAAATAGCAGAACGCTTTCTTGTTGCTACGTCCTACTCGACCCCGCATTTGATGCAAATCAGACAAACCGAAATTATTCGCATTATTGATAAAAATCGTGTTCGCATTCGGTACGTCTAATCCGCTTTCGATAATGGTTGTTGCTACTAAAACATCAAATTCTCCGTTCATGAAAGCCAACATCAACTCTTCGAGTTTTTTGCCATCCATTTGGCCATGACCAATACCTACTCTTGCATTGGGAACCAAACGCTGAATCATTCCGGCTACTTCCTTAATATTTTCTATTCGATTATTGATAAAGAAAACCTGTCCGTTTCGCTGAATTTCATACGAAATCGCATCTCGAATAGTCTCTTCTCTAAAGCCAACAACATTGGTCTCAATAGGATATCTATTTGGCGGAGGCGTAGTAATAACTGATAAATCTCGAGCCGCCATCAATGAAAACTGCAAGGTTCTCGGAATTGGAGTTGCCGTTAAAGTTAAGGTATCCACATTAGCAGCAATGGTTTTGAGTTTGTCTTTAACGTTGACACCAAATTTTTGTTCCTCATCTACAATCAACAAACCAAGGTCTTTGAAAACTACATTCTTGTTGACCAATTGATGGGTTCCTATCACAATATCGAGTTTGCCTTCGGCTAATAATTTTAATGTTTCGGCTTTTTGTTTTGCGGTTCTAAAACGATTTAAATACCCTATTGAAACCGGCATATCTTTCAAACGCTCGCTAAAAGTTCTATAATGTTGGTAAGCCAAAATGGTTGTGGGAACCAAAACGGCAACTTGCTTGCTATTATCAACTGCTTTGAAAGCCGCACGAATAGCTACTTCGGTTTTACCAAAACCTACATCACCACAAACCAAGCGGTCCATCGGTCTATCGCTTTCCATATCCGCTTTTACTTCTGCGGTTGATTTAGTTTGGTCTGGCGTATCCTCGTAAATGAATGAGCTTTCTAACTCATTTTGCAAATAACTGTCGGGCGCGTATTGAAATCCTTTTTCAAGTCTTCTTTTGGCGTAAAGCTGAATCAAATTGAAGGCAATATGCTTAACACGCGCCTTAGTTTTTTGTTTTAAAATTTTCCAAGCATTCGAACCCAGTTTGTATATTTTGGGAGGCGTACCGTCTTTTCCGTTGTATTTTGAAATTTTGTGTAAGGAGTGAATACTCACATACACAATGTCATTATCGGCATAAACGAGCTTAATCGCTTCTTGTGTTTTACCTTCGACTTGTATTTTTTGCAACCCTCCAAAACGCCCAATTCCATGGTCAATATGCGTAACATAATCTCCAACCGAAAGTGTCGTGAGTTCTTTTAAAGTGATATTTTGTTTTTTTGAATAGCCATTTTTGATGCTGAATTTATGATAGCGTTCAAAAATTTGGTGGTCGGTGTAACACGTGATTTGGTTTTCTTCGTCCACAAAACCTTGATACAACGGCAGCACAATGGTGTGATATTGCTTGCGAATGTTTTCGGAATTGGCTTCGTCTAAACTTTCAAAAATATCATGAAAACGCTTGGCTTGCGCATCATTCGAACAAAACAAATAATTTTTGTAGCCATTGAAATGATTTTCGTTTAAATTATTCAATAACAAATCAAATTGTTTGTTAAATGAAGGCTGTGGTTTTATGTGGTATTCAAATTTTTTGGTAGTTCTAAAGATGGCCTTCGAACTCCATTCGACGATCGAGAAATCCAAAGCTCTTTTTATAAATTCGGCTTGATTCAGAAACAATTGTTCTGGTGAAGCGCGTTTTATTTCCTGTGATAATTTTGCAAAAGCTTCCTCAGCTTTCCCAAATTGCTTGTCAAGTTGTGCTAAAAAATCTTCGGTATTTTGAATAAAAATGACCGTTTTCTCTGAAACATAATCTAAAAAACTTTCTCTATTTTCCTGAAAAACTTTGTTTTCAACATTTGGAATTATAGTGATCTTTTTTTGAGTTGCAATAGACAATTGTGTGGCTACATCGAAGGTTCTGATACTTTCTACTTCATCCCCAAAAAACTCAATTCGGTACGGATCGTCATTTGAAAATGAAAATACATCCACGATTCCTCCACGAACCGAAAATTCTCCAGGCTCTGTAATAAAATCAACTCTTTTAAACTCGTATTCAAATAAAACTTCGTTAATGAAATCTATCGAAATTTTATCATTGATTGCCACTTTTAGGGTGTTCTTATCCAGCTCTTTTCTGGTAACCACTTTTTCAAATAAAGCTTCGGGATACGTGACAATAACGGCCGGTTTTTTTCTAGAATTTATACGATTCAATACTTCGGCACGAAGCAGGACATTAGCGTTATCTGTTTCCTCAATTTGATACGGACGACGAAATGAACCGGGATAAAAAAGTACGTCTTGCTCTCCAATCATTTGTTCGAGATCATTCAAGTAGTAGGCCGCTTCTTCCTTATTGTTTAAAACAATTAAAAAAGGCAACTCTGCTTTTTTGAAAATAGAGCGAATTACAAATGACACTGCCGAACCCAAGAGTCCCGACAAATGCATTTTTACGGCGTTATTATCCTGTAAACACGCAACAATTTGCAGGTTTTGAGGCGCATTATCATAGATCGTGTATAGGGCAGTTTTACTCAACTCGGGGTATATTTGGGTCTATTATTGGTGTATTTGGAATTGCTCGTGTAGAATCTAGCATTCGTCTAAGCTCAGATTCCCCTTCTTCTAGCGGGATCTTACTTTTTTCTACAATTTTATCCATTTGTCTTTGTAGCGAAACTAATTCAAGATTTATTTCTGCTATCAAAAGAACCACTTTTTTATCTGGAATTTGATCCAGGTGTATAAATAAGTCAAGCATTCGAACCTTAGTAACTAGGGTTGCAATTCTACTTTTTATTTGAGGTTTATCAAATTCAAAAGGAATTCTATCCTGTAGCGCAATTGCTTTTTTAGAAAGTGCTTTGGCTTTACGCTGATAGGCGTTGGCTGTGTTTTTTGGTTTTTGAGATAATTCATCAAGAAAAAGTCGGAATTCATTCCAGGAAGACAAACTTTTCTCGGAAGCATCAGTAAGAGGTGTGTCATAAAAATTCCAATTTTTTTGAATGTTTTTTAAGATCACTTCTTGTTTTTGAACTTCTTTTTTGTTTTCCAAAACGCGGTTATCAACCTCATCTTTACAAGAGCTTACAAGTAAAACCAGCATGAGGAACACAAAGGAAGAGTATTTCATTTTTACATAAGTTAAAGTACAAAGTTACAAAGTAAATTTACAATTATGAATTATAGAAATCGAATAACAATCTAGTACCTATATAT
>NZ_MTCA01000318.1:0-2357 GCF_002150205.1 Flavobacterium sp. FPG59
GTTAATTTAGACAAAATCAAGATAGCATAATTGACTTAAAATATAAAGCTCTGATAACAAAGATGCTAGGTGGATTTTAACAATCAATATGTTATTGCAAAACAACATAAACATGATAAAAGTTTCTGATACTGCCAAAAAGAAAATTATCGACTTGATGAAAGACGATGGTTTTGACGCCGCAACAGATTATGTGCGGGTTGGTGTTAAAAGCGGAGGTTGTTCGGGTTTATCTTATGATTTGAAATTCGATAACAACAAAGGCGAAGACGATAAAATATTCGTAGACAACGACATAACTATAGCGGTTGAAAAAAAATCATTCCTTTACCTAGCAGGAACTATTTTAGAGTTTTCTGGTGGATTAAACGGAAAAGGTTTTGTTTTTAACAATCCGAATGCAACAAGAACATGTGGTTGCGGAGAATCATTCTCTCTATAGTCATAATGTCAAATGTCATAAAGCCGAAAGACTTGCAATGACTTTAAAACTTTAGACTTTAAAAAACTTTAAGACAAAAAAAATATGTCAAAATATACAGAAGACGACTTAAAAATCGAACTCGAAAATAAAGAATACGAATACGGATTTTATACCGAGTTGGAAGCTGAAACGTTTCCTATTGGTTTAAATGAAGATATTGTTCGTGCCATTTCACTTAAAAAAGAAGAACCACAATGGATGACCGATTGGCGCCTTGAGGCTTTTCGTGCTTGGGAGCAAATGGTAGAACCAGAATGGGCTAACGTACGTTATGAAAAACCAGATTTCCAAGCTATATCATACTACTCTGCACCAAAAGCAGTTGATCCTAATAAAACTTTAGATGATGTAGATCCGGAACTTTTAGAAATGTATAAAAAGTTAGGGATCTCTGTAGATGAGCAAAAAATGATGAATAATGTGGCCATGGATATCGTAGTTGACTCGGTATCGGTAGCGACAACATTCAAGAAAACATTAGGCGAAAAAGGAATTATTTTCATGAGTATTTCTGAAGCCATTAAAGAACATCCAGAATTAGTTCGCAAATATTTAGGAACTGTAGTGCCGCAAAAAGACAACTTTTATGCTGCGTTAAACTCGGCTGTATTCTCTGACGGATCTTTCTGTTATATACCAAAAGGCGTTCGTTGCCCAATGGAACTTTCTACTTATTTCCGTATCAATCAAGCTGGTACTGGACAATTTGAAAGAACCTTGCTGATTGCCGACGAAGGAAGCTACGTTTCATACCTTGAAGGCTGTACTGCTCCAAGTCGTGATGAAAACCAATTACACGCTGCGGTAGTTGAGCTGATTGCTCTTGACGATGCCGAAATAAAATATTCAACCGTACAAAACTGGTATCCTGGAAACAAAGAAGGAAAAGGTGGTGTGTATAACTTTGTGACCAAAAGAGGGATTTGCGAGAAAAACGCAAAAATTTCTTGGACACAAGTAGAAACAGGATCAGCAGTAACTTGGAAATACCCATCAGTGGTTTTAAAAGGAGATAATTCAGTTGGTGAGTTTTATTCAATTGCGGTAACTAATAATTTCCAACAAGCCGATACGGGTACTAAAATGGTTCATCTTGGTAAGAACACAAAATCGACTATTATTTCTAAAGGAATTTCTGCTGGTAAATCACAAAATAGTTACCGTGGTTTAGTGCGTATTTCTCCTAATGCTGAAAATGCTCGTAATTTTTCACAATGCGACTCTTTATTAATGGGGAACAAATGTGGAGCACATACATTCCCGTACATTGAGAGTAAAAATCCAACGGCAAAAATTGAACACGAAGCTACCACTAGTAAAATTGGCGAAGACCAAGTTTTTTATTGCAACCAACGCGGTATTCCAACTGAAAAAGCAATTGCATTAATTGTAAACGGTTTCAGTAAAGATGTATTGAATAAGCTGCCAATGGAATTTGCAGTAGAAGCACAAAAATTATTGGAAATTTCTCTTGAAGGTTCGGTGGGATAAAAATTTGTTTAAAGTTTAAGGTTTAAAGTTGAGCAACTTATGACTAACTTTAAACCTTAAACAAAAATAAATGGCGACAATAACTAGGTTTGAAGATTTAGAGATTTGGAAAGAGGCTCGACGACTAGCCAAGGAAATTCATATTATTACTGTAGAATCAGATTTAAAAAATGATTTCAGATTCAAGGATCAAATAAAATCATCTTCAGGCTCGATAATGGATAACATTGCTGAAGGATTTGAAAGAAACGGAAATTTAGAATTTAGACAATTTTTGTCTATAGCAAAAGGATCTGCTGGAGAAACAAGGTCACAATTATACCGAGTTTTTGATTATAATTACATCACTGAAGAAAAGTTTGAAATTTTAAAAACTGACTTC
>NZ_MTCA01000003.1:0-61348 GCF_002150205.1 Flavobacterium sp. FPG59
ACAACAAGTAGGTTTTCTTAGCCATTAGACATACCAAAAAATGTATAAAAAAGGGCAGATAAACTGCCCTCATTTTTCGTATATGTATCAAATCTATTGCTAATTGGTTGCTCCTCAGCAGAGCCAATGTCCTCTTCAATTTGACTGAGCTAATTTAACTAATCTAAAATTAAAAATTACCAACTATTTTTGACCACATTACCTTTTTTGATATCAAAAACAGCTTACCCGTGGTATACGCGAGAAGCTATTATTTTATCATCTTTAATTTCAAGGACCTCTGCAACAAGTAAATCTTCTTCACCTACAACGGTACGAATATATTCCATAAAAACACGGTCGCCATTTGCAGTAAGTGATTTTACTTTGTAATTCAAACTCGGTAATCGTTCAAAGGCATCTTGCCACCAAGCTCTCAAAGCTTCTTTACCCGTTACAAAACCCTCACTTTCGGGTTTGTACATTTTTAATTTTGGACTATAATGTATGGCTTCATCATCATACAGAGATAGTAATTTTTCTAATTCTTTAGCATTGAAAGTTTCAAACCATTTAAAAGCAATAGATTGTAATTTTTCTGGAGTCATACGTGTTTGTTAGTGTATAAAAAAATCCCTTTTCGAAAAAAAACGAAAGGGATTAAAATGAAATTTTGAAAAGCGTTTAAACGTTTTTCAAATTGATTATTTCTTGTTCCGTAAGCAACCTCCAGTTTCCTCTTGGTAAATTCTTTTTAGTCAAACCAGCAAAAGCAACTCTGTCGATTCGCAATACATCATAGTCAAAATGCTCAAAAATAGAACGAACTACTTTTACATTAGCAGAACGCAATTGCAATCCAATTTCACTTTTTGCTTCACCATCAATGTAACTTACATCTTCTACAAAAACACGGTGACCGTCTAGCGTTAATCCTTTTTGAATTTTTTCTAAATCTTCAAATTTTAGATTTTTGTCTAATGAAACTTGGTAAATCTTAGATGATTTTTGACTTGGTAACGTAAATTTACGAATCATATCAGTGTCATTCGTGAACAACAACAAACCAGTTGTATTTTTGTCCATTCTCCCTACCGCACCAATTTTTGCAGTCGTTGAACCTTTAACCAGTTCCAAAACGTTACGGTATTCCTGACCTTCGTCCATGGCAGTCGTAAAGTTTTTCGGTTTGTTCAACAAGATGTATACTTTTTTCTCCGGAGTCAATGTAGATCCATCAAAATTCACAACATCACCTGGTTTTACCATGTATCCCATTTCGGTTACAGGAATTCCATTTACTTTTACCGTTCCAGATTGTATGTAAATATCGGCATCACGACGTGAGCACGCACCAGAATTGGCAATATATTTATTCAAACGAATTTCGTCTTTTACTTTCGGTCTCTTTGGTGCTTGATTTGGTTTTTTCTCTACTTTGTCAGTAGCAATATCGGCAACTTTAGTAGTAACTTTAACTTTTTTCGGCCCTTGAGCGCGCTTCTGCATGGCAGGTTTTGGCTTATTCGAACTTGGTCTTGAGCTGTTTGCTCTTGGACCACTTTTCTTATTATTGCCTTCCTTGTTATTCATAATATTCCAATAATTTATGCAAAGATACTATTTATATACTTGACAATCAATAACCACCAATTATAAAAACGCTAACTGGCTAGTTAGTAAGCTAATTAATATATTTAAGTATCGTTTTTTTTGGAGCTAATTCCCGCTATCCGTTGCAATCTTTTCTTTTTTAAAGGGAAAAAGAAAAGGATTTTCACTGCAAACGAAGTTCACTGAATTCCGCTGAAAGTAGAAATATAGTGAAGTAATCGGGGTTATCTTCAATGAAACATTTGGTAGTCTTTCAGCGTATTTATGCAACCTTTTTATATGCTAGAACTAGAATAAATTTAAACCCTCATCAATAATTTTTTTCCGTGCCACAGTACACTCGGATTAATGAGTACAATACAAAAAACACCTGCAACAATAAGAAATTTCAAGACGTTGTGAAGCAATAAAAATTGAGATTTAGCATTGGATTTCCACAAGTAAAGCAAGAAAAAAATCAAAACAATAAGGCTGGAGTAAAAGTAAATATCCATGTACCCCACATCATAAATAGCAATCAAAAGATATACAGGCACTATAGTGAGTAGTGTTAATAAAGTAATGACTTTTTTTGATTGTGATTCGCCATACACCACAGGAATAGTCTGGTAACTATTGATTAAATCGCCTTTTAAGTTCTCTAAATCTTTGATCATTTCTCGTATGAGCAGTAATAAAAATAAAAAGGATGCATGAGCAAAAATAACCCCAAGTTGTTGTTTGTAATTTTCAATTTCTTCAAATGGAATCCGCGTATAAAAATACAGAAGTATCGCAAAAAAAGGCATTACAGCTAGTAACGAAGCGGTAAGATTTCCTATTATAGGATGTTTTTTTATTTTATGGGAATAAAACCAAATGAAAAAGATGTATGCTGAAAAGAACAAAAATACACGCCAAGATACAAACAACGCCATCAAAGCTACGATAAAGTTTAGTGTAAAATAGACTTGTAATTTGGTTTTTTGACTCACCAAACGATCCAACATCGATTTAGTAGGTCTGTTGATTAAATCCTTTTGACTGTCGTAAAAATTATTGATGATGTAACCCGAAGCAATCGTAAGTGACGAGGCAAAAACCAGTATAAAAAGATTGAAATTGAGAACAATGTCAAGTGCTCTTTTTTCTGGTGCCAATATAAAAATCGCCGACAGATACTGTGCGATAATAATGACAGGAATGTTATATCCTCGCACAACAGAGAACAAACTTGCAATTTTCATTATAAGAAGTTTGTGTTGTCTGCTTAACATTTTAAATTGGTTAAAGAGTATTTGAGTACGTGGTACAAATGAGTGTATTAAGAAACTCCCTGATGAATGAGTCAGGGAGTTTGTATTTTTTAAAACTGATAAACTACTTCTAGTTTGTAATCTTTAAGAGAAGCTTTGGCTCTTTCTAAGTCTTCGGTAAAACCAAGAATGTAACCACCTCCACCAGATCCGCAAAGTTTCAGGTAATAGTCATTGCTGTCAATACCTTGTTGCCAGATTCCATGAAATTGCTCAGGAATCATCGGTTTGAAGTTATTCAAAACTACTTTTGAAAGTTTCTTAGTATTCATGAATAGTGATTTCATGTCTCCACCCAAGAAATTCTCAACGCAAGCATCGGTGTATTTTACAAATTGATTTTTCAACATGGTTCTAAAACCTTTGTCTTTCAGGTTTTCCATAAAGATATTTACCATTGGAGCGGTTTCGCCCACAATACCTGAATCTAACAAAAATACAGCGCCTTTGCCATCAAAACTTTGAGTAGGAATTCCTGTTGCTTCGATATTATCTTTCGAATTAATCAAAATTGGAATACTCAAGTAACTATTCAAAGGGTCTAAACCAGAACTTTTCCCGTGGAAAAAACTCTCCATTTGAGAAAAGATATTTTTTAACTGCAATAATTTTTCACGAGTTAGGTTCTCTAAAACCGTGATTTTGTGGTGAGCGTATTTATCATAAATAGCTGCAACTAAAGCGCCACTACTACCTACGCCATATCCTTGTGGTATGCTAGAGTCAAAATACATTCCCGTATTAACATCTTCTTTTAACAAGTCAAGGTCAAACGTAACCAAATCCGGTTGATCTGTTTGCAAAGTTTCTAAATAAACAACAAATCGTTTTAAATGCCCGTTTGATTTGATTGCTTCATCAGATGGATTTTCATCTCTTTTTAAAGCGCCGTTGTAAAAGTTATAAGGAATAGAAAGCCCTTTTGAATCACGAATGATTCCGTATTCTCCAAAGAGTAATATTTTTGAATAAAATAATGGTCCTTTCATATGTATTTTTAAATTAACAATTTGGGGTTGGTAATTATACTGTATTTATTTTTATAAATCCAATTGATCGCCTCGATTATCTTCTTGGATTTTAATTTCAATCTGTTCTTGTTCTTCGGCTGATAGCTCCGTCCAAACGGTTTGCTGTTGTGTTTCAAAAACGTTTCTAACTGCTACTAATAATGAAGCATCAGTAGTTGCGAGTAACATTTTGATCAATTTTATTTTTTCTGATTGAATATCCATCACGTTCTTTTTAAGAATGTTTAAAGATACACAAAAAAAGATTAAACAAGCGTTGCTCCGTTTCCTATTTGATCACAAATGTACTGCCCATTTTGACAATAGCCAACTAATTCGTCCTTAATAAATTGTAAAACTTTTTCGCTAACGTTTTCGGGATACAAAACGTGTACATTGGCACCTGCATCTAGCGTGAAACAAACAGGTATTTTGGTCTCATTCCTGAATTTCCAAATGGCATTAATGATTTGTAATGTGTTTGGTTTCATCAAGATAAAATACGGCATGGATGTCATCATCATGGCGTGCAACGTCAAGGCTTCGCTTTCTACAATTTTGATAAACGCGTCTAAATCGCCACTTTCAAAAATAGTAATCAGTGCATCTAAATTTTCATGCGCTTGAGCAAATCGCCTTTCGGCAAAAGGATGGTTGTGCATCAAGTCATGACCAACGGTGCTCGAGACTTGTTTTTCACCTTTATCAACTAGTAAAATTGTATCTTGAAAATTCTTAAAATTAGTATGAATCGCGTGCGGAAATTCCAGTCCAAATAAGTCTGAACTTCCAGGAATGTTGGCCTGATTTCCCCAAACCACGACTTGTCCTTTTACACTTCGGCAAGCACTTCCGGAACCCAAACGGGCAAGTAAAGACGCTTTTTGATAAAAATAATCTTCAGACATGGCTGGGTTTAACGCTTTTTCTAAACTCATCAAGTTCATTGCTAGAGCTGCCATTCCTGATGCCGATGATGCAATTCCGGAACTGTGCGGAAACGTATTTTCGGTATCAATTGTAAAATGATAGTCTTTTAAAAATGGCAAATAGATTTCTATTCGCTCCAGAAATTTTTGAATTTTCGGTTTGAAATCTTCTTTTGGTTGTCCTTCAAAAAGCAAATCAAAAGAGAAAGAACCGTCGTTTTCTTTTTTGGCGAAAGCCAATTTTGTAATCGTTTTGCAATTATTCAACGTAAAACTCACCGATGGATTAGCTGGAATTTGATTCTCTTTTTTCCCCCAGTATTTTACAAGTGCAATATTACTAGGTGCGCTCCATTGAAAACTCCCGCTTTCAACAGTATTGGTATATGATGATGGAATAAAATCGTTTGCTGCAATCATAAAATGAAAAATTTACGCAAAGATACTTTTTTTACTGTATTTGTTTCTTGGTTTAGTACGCAATTAGTTGCAAAGTTTTGAGTACTTTTGGATGGTAAAATAAAAGTCCCATGAACAAATTTCTCAAAATAATCATAGCGGTCGCAGCTTGTCTTGCCATTGGATATACATCAGGAATGGTGACTCGCTCATCTATTACAACTTGGTATCCTACTTTGATCAAACCAAGTTTTAATCCGCCCAATTGGATTTTTGCACCGGTTTGGAGTACCTTGTATGCCATGATGGGTGTGGCTGCAGGATTCGTGTGGAGCGAAATTAAAAGCAATGAAGAGGTCGTAAAAAAAGCCTTAATTTTCTTTTTGATACAACTAGGACTAAATGCTTTATGGTCGTATTTGTTTTTTGGTTTGCATAACCCAATGCTCGCAGGATTAGAAATTATTGTGCTGTGGTTAATGATTTATGAAACCTACATTCAATTTGCAAAAATTAATAAGATTGCAGGGTACTTGTTGATCCCGTATTTGGCGTGGGTGAGTTTTGCTGCGGTTTTGAATGGAAGTATTTGGTGGTTGAATAGATAGCTGACGGTTTTCAGTCACAGTAAACAGTTTGTTCAATTACTAAAAGTTTAGAGGCTTTTGAATTGCAATATTTTACTGCTCATAAATTCCTGGAGCGAAAGTATATTTTGGTGTGCAGCAATTATTTTCGACTTGGGGTCTTTGTTGCAAAAATCTAGAAAAGTAGCAATTTCTTCTTGACGAAGTTGTAAAGTGTCTGTATAAAATTCTGGTTCAATTTGTGTTTTTGCTGCCTCTGTAAACGGTAATATTGGACTTTTTTGATGATTGTTGTTGTCCTTTTTTTTGAACAAACTTCCTATCATTTTACCAATACGAATAAAATCCATGCCGTTTTCAATGGTACCAGTGTAAATACCAGGGTTTTTGAGTGATGATGCATTTTTTTCGAGAGCGTATTGATCTAGTTTGGCTTGTTCCCATTTAGCGTCTTTACTTAATTTTATGGATGTCATATTTTGAACTATTACTTCTTTAAGTTCTTCCGCTTTGGCTGCCAAAGTCATGTTGATGAAACCTTGTTTTATAATTGCGGCTGTAACTTTCAATTCTTTTATTTCATGATTTTTTGCCACAAAAACCAATTGATCATTGGCTTCAGCTGTAATAATAAATTTACCTTCAGTATCTGTTAAAGCGACAATTTTGCTTGTGGCGTTGATAACTTCTACTTTTATTGCTACGGTTTTATCAAAAACTACTTGCCCTTGAAGGCGTTCTGAAACTTGTGAAAAACCACTTTGATAGAGCACAAAAAGAAGTATAGCGAGTAATTTTGATTTCATAGGGATCTGATAATAGGATCGTAAAGTTATCAGAATCGTCTTAAATAAAACTTAGTGAAGTTTTAAACTCTTGTTAATTAAAATTAAATGGAGTTCGCCACAATAAACCCACTTGTCCACGCATTTTGAAAATTGAAACCTCCAGTGATGGCATCGATATTCACAATTTCACCAGTAAAATAGAGGTTTTTATGCAGTTTGCTTTCCATCGTTTTAAAATTAATTTCTTTTAAATCAATTCCGCCAGCTGTTACAAATTCTTCTTTAAAAGTACTTTTTCCATTCACTTGAAAAGTTGCTTTTGTCAATTGATTGGCTAGATTTTGTACTTGCGTTTTGGACAAATCAGCCCATTTTGTTTCAGTTTCGATTCCAGAGGCAAGTACCAAACTTTCCCATAATCTGTTGGTTAGTTCGAAAGGTGATTTTTTGGAAACTGATTTTTTTGCGTGTTCTTGTTTTAAGTCTTTTAGCTTTTTCTCAACATCCGCTGTTTCTTCATCATTCAACCAATTCACGAAAATTGTAAACTGATAATTTTTGTCATGCAAGATTCGGGCTCCCCAAGCGGAGAGTTTCAAAATCGCGGGTCCACTCATTCCCCAATGGGTAATTAATAAAGGTCCTGTTGATGTGAGTTTAGTATCTTTTACGGTTACGGTTACATGTGCTGCAACACCAGGCAATTCTTTTATTCTGGAATCTTTTATGTTGAAAGTGAATAGAGAAGGAACTGGGCTGACAACTGCGTGACCAAAATTTTGCAGCATTTCCCAGACTTTTGGATTGCTACCTGTAGCTAGAATTAATTTTTCAGCGAGATAATTTTCGGTTTGTGTTTCGATCTTCCAAACGTTTTCTCCCGAAACTTCGGGATTGAAAATAGATTGTACGCTTTGTCCCGTAAGTACTGCGATTCCGAGTTTCTGTGTGGCTTTCAAAAAACAATCAATAATGGTTTGTGAGGAATTCGAAACGGGGAACATACGTCCGTCAGCTTCGATTTTTAATTCTACGCCATGTTTCTCGAACCATTCAATCGTATCGCCTGAACAAAACTGATGAAAAGGACCACGCAATTCTTTTTCGCCACGAGGGTAAAATTTTACCAATTCGTTTGGTTCGAAGCATGCGTGCGTTACGTTACAACGTCCACCACCGGAAATTCGAACTTTTTGCAACACTTCTGCACCGCGTTCTAAAATTGCGACCTTCAGTTTTGGATTTTTTTCTACAATATTAATGGCTGTAAAAAATCCTGCTGCGCCGCCACCTACAATTATTATATCGAAATTTTGATTCATTTTTTAACCATTAAGAGAGTTAAGATTTTTAAGCTTATTGATGAGTTCATCAAGAGTTATAATTTACGTAAAGGTTAAGAATTTTGAGCCATTTTTTAAACATTAAAAAAGTTAAGTTTTAATGTTTAATTTTGAATTTATATTTACTTAACAGGCTTAATTCACTTAATGGTTGATTATTTCGAGTCATTATTTTAACCATTAAGAGAGTTAAGATTTATAAGTTTAATCATCAGCTAACCTTGAAAAATATTCGTTAATTAGGGGTTTGCATGATTTTGTGATGTTGGTGGTATTGAAATTGATTAGCAATCCTTGCGGAATACTTAATAGTTTCATGTAGGTCAATAGTTTAGCTTCATCAATTGGGTGGAATTTTTCAACGGTTTTCAACTCTACAATGATAGCATCATTTACAAGTAAATCCAATCGTAGTGGATGCGCGAGTTCTAAATCATAGTAATCTATTTCAATATTTAATTGTTGTTTTACATTGTACCCATTTTTTTCTAACTCATATTTCAAGCATTCTTCATAAATTTTTTCTAATAATCCTGGCCCTAGTTTTTTGTGAACTTTTATGGCATAACCAATAATTTCATAGGATAATTGCGTTATCTCTTTTTTTGTCATAAACATAATTATTTACCTCGTTGCTTAATTGACTTAACTCTCTTAATGGTTTAAAAATAAAATCTTATTCGGAAAAAAGCTAAATAATATCGAAATTTTGATTCATATTCTATCAGTGAAATCGGTTATGATTCCGTTTACGTTGTATGTTTTTATTTTTTGAATGTCTTCTAATTCATTGATGGTCCAAGGGAAAACCTGAAAACCTTTTTCCTGGATATGCGCCGTGTTTTCTATTGTCAATAAATGAAAATACGGATGAATGGATTTTGCTTGTATCGTTTTGGCGAAAGCCAAAGCCAACTCTAAATCGGTTTCTGTTAAAACGCCAACGCCAATTTTATCATTTAACGATGTCACTTGTTGCAACGCAATCCAATCAAAACTTGAAACTAAAAAATGGTCGTATTTCCAACCTCTTTTGTTCACGTATTTTTCAATTAGCGTAACTACTTTATCAGTTGTATCATGACTTTTGAGTTCTATATTGATGAAACACTTTTGGTTTGTCAAATCAAAAACTTCCTCGAGCGTGGGGATTTCGTGTTTACCATCTATTAAAAAAGCTTTTAATTCCTGCAAAGATAATCCATTTACAAAACCTTTTCCGTTAGTTGTTCTATCAATAGTTTCGTCGTGAATTACGATTATTTCACCATCAGCGCTCAAATGTACATCGAGTTCAATGCCATCTACGTGAAAGTCTAATGCTTTTTGAAAGGAAACCAAAGTATTTTCGGGTTCGTATCCTTTTGCGCCGCGATGTCCAATTTTGAGCATTATTTCCGGTTTTGAGGCAAAGGTAAACATAAAAAAAACGCCTTCATTTCTAAAGGCGTTCTAGTGTAAATATTTTTAGACTTATTTTTTCAGTTCTAATAAAACAATGTCAAATTCAGTATCGATTGTCACTTTTCCATTAGCCACTAGCGATTCTTTTCCAGAATAAGCATCTTTCACTTTGGTTCCCTCAGCGAAAATTGTTCCCACTGAAAGTTCTTTAGTGCCAATTTTTAAATCCAATCCAACAACTACTTTATCTGTATAATCTCCTTTTGAGAAAGTTCTTGAAAAAGTATAGGGTTGAGCTGAAATTTGCTTGTGAATTCCTGCTCCAACTGATGGATGATTTTTTCTGAATTGACCTAATTTTTGCCAATGCAACAACGTTGTTTGAGTTTCAGGATTCGATTTTATGGCATCCCAATTCATAAAAGAACGTAAAGTTGCATCACCTTGCGTTCCTTCGATTACTAACGAGCGAGCGCTTTCGTCACCGTAATACACTTGCGATATTCCTGGCGAAAGCAATAATTTGGTTCCCGTTTCCTTATTTTTAGTTCGTTTCGCATCAAATGGTGCACCGTCGTCATGTGAAGACATATAGTTTAAGACACTAAAGCCTTTCAAGTCACTGTTCAGTTTAGTCGAATATTTAGAGAAAATGAATTCGTAGTCTTTTTGAGCATCCCATTTGAATTCGAAATTGATCATGTTGTTGAAACCATTCTTGAAATAGTTTACTTTTTTATCGCCAAAATCAAAATCCTGACCGCCACTGATGCCATAATTGTAAACTTCGGCAATGGTATAAAAAGAGTTGTTGTCTAGCACTTTTGTTGGATTATTTTTTTTCCAAGTTTCAAATGCGTAATCACATTGGGTTTTGAAATCGGCCCAAACAGTTTCGTCAGTATGTTTTACAGTGTCTCCGCGGTATCCGTCAATTCCGTATTCAGTAATATAGTCCGTCAACCATTTGATGATGTAATATTTTGGTGCTCTTGGATATCCGGTACGCGCAAAAAACGCATCGAGTTCTTTCATTTCTTGTTCGTAACGGCCTTCTTTTTTCCATTTTTCGATTAAAAAAGGAGGTAATTCCACTGCTTGATTGCTTTCTGTTTTAACATCAGGTAAGTTGGCTACAAGGGTACAAGCGGTTGTGTTTTCAAAGGATTTGTAATCACAAGTTGGACCTGTTCGAACCCAGTCGTTGGGCCAAACGGTATCAATAGGAGTAACTGGCCCGGTGTGATTGATTACGCCGTCAAGAATAATTCGGATTCCGTGTGAGTGTGCTTTTTGAACTAATGCTGCTAAATCTTCTTTCGTTCCAAAGTTTGGGTCTAAAGCCGTCCAATCTTTGGCCCAGTAGCCGTGAAAGCCATAGCTCAAGCCAGTACCTTCATCGACACCATCGTGAATTTGTTCCACCACAGGAGTGAACCAAATGGCATTAATGCCGAGTTTGTCAAAATAGCCTTCGTCAATTTTTTGAGAAATTCCTTTGATATCACCACCTTCAAAACCACGCAGTTTTCCAGTAGTTTTGCTTCTGTCAAAGTTTAGGTCGTTTAATTTGTCGCCATTATTAAAACGATCCGTCATCAAAAAGTACACATTCGCTCCTTCCCAAACGAAAGGAGTTTTGTTACTTTCAACAACTGTTTGTGCATTGCAGCAACTGTTTAAAGTTATCATTGTCAATAGTAAAAGAGAGTATTTTTTCATTTTTTTAGTAGTAAATAATTTGATTTTGAAACATATAAGTCATATTAGTTACTTTCAGATTTCTTAAATGACTTTTATGGTTTATACTATTTCAACTCTAAAATCAAAACCGATTTAGCTTCGATTTTAATTTCATTGGTAACGTCAAAAGTAAGCTCAGAAATAACGTCTTTTCCTGATTGAAAGTTTTTAATGTTCTCTTTAAAACGATCGGTTTTTATCGTTTTGGTTTCGTTACTGTTGTTCATGATCACCATCACGGTTTCATCATTGTTGTATCTAAAATACACGTAAACATTGTTCTCCGGAATGTAATGCGTCATTTTTCCGGAATGAATGACTGTTTTTGATTTCCTCCAATTGAATAACTTAGCCGTAAAATCAAAGTATTCGTTTTGGGCTACAGATCGTCCTTCTTTAGTAAAAGCGTTGTTTGCATCGCCTTCCCATCCGCCAGGGAAATCTTGACGAATATCAGCATCACCCTTATCTTTGTTTCCGGCCATACCTATTTCGCTACAGTAATACAATTGAGGTATTCCGCGAACAGTTGCAAGAATCGTCATTGCCATTTTGTATTTCCTAATGTCTTTTCCGAAAGTTTCATTGATGCGATTGGTGTCGTGATTCTCCGCAAAAACCAAAATATTGTTTGGGTTGGGATATAAAAAATCATTCGAGAAATTGTCGTAAAACCTCATCACGCCTTTGTCCCATCCTGCATCGTCCTCGTTGAATGCTTTGGTTGTGGCTTCGTAAAGTGTGAAATCCATCACACTTGGTAAGTTTGAGTTGTAGTTTTGGATTGCTGAAATTTTACTGTCTTTTTGCCAATAGGCCATTTGCGCCTGACTTTGCATCCAAACTTCGCCAACGATATTAAAATTTGGGTATTCGTTGGTAATGGCTTTTGTCCACGTTGCAATTCCTGCTGGATCGGAGTAGTTGTAAGTGTCTACTCGAAATCCATCTAAATCAACTGATTCAATCCACCAAATGGCGTTTTGAATCAAGTATTTTAAAGTCAAAGTATTTTTCAAATTCAAATCGGGCATCGATGGTACGAACCATCCGTCAATAGCTACTTTTTTATCAATTTCAGAAGCGTTGATGTCATGAATAACGGTGCGTTTGTGATTGGTTTGGGTGTATTTTTCAAATTGGTTAATCCAATCTTTGGTGGGTAAATCTTTGATCATCCAGTGTTCAATTCCCCAATGGTTGGTGACATAATCCATCACCAGTTTCATGTCTCTTTTATGCATTTCAGAAGACAATCTAGCATAATCAGCATTAGTTCCATAACGGGGATCAATTTTATAGACATCAGATTGTCCATAAGTATGATAAGAAAATTTAGCATCGTTGTCTTCGCATAGCGGCGTGCTCCAAATGGTTGTTGCACCTAAGGATGAAATGTAATCTAAGTTTTTTATAATTCCTTCAATATCGCCACCGTGTCTTCCACCAGGTAAATCTCTATTGTACTTTTCTTGAGTCGAATTTTCACTGTCATTATTTGCGTTCCCATTCGCAAAGCGGTCTGGCATCAATAAATACATCATATCCGATGAGTCGAAACTTTTGCGTTGCGCTGAGTTTTCTCTTCTTTGCTTCAAAGAATATTTTTGTGTAAACGTTTCTTTGTTTTTGTTTTTAAAGGTAAATAGAAAATCAGAGGCGGGGGCTTTTTTGGTGTCAATGGTTACAAAAAGATAGTTTGGATTTTCTGTCTTTTGAACGGAGCTTATTTTTATTCCATTGGAAACCGAGACTTGATATTGAGAAATGTCTTTGCCATAAAACAGAATCTGCAATTCTGTATTTTTCATTCCTGCATACCAAAACGGTGGTTCAATTTTGTCAATTTGAGCGTGTAGCGTTACAGACATAAAAAAAAGGAATAAGGTTATCTTTTTAAAAAAATTCCTGTTAGCTAAAGATAGAGAAATAATTTTGTCCATGGTCAATGATATAATTTTAAAAAGCGAGGTTAGAATAGCTGATGCTATGTCTAGGTGTATTCTACTGTTAAATATGCTTAAGAATCAACATTATGTAAACAATCCCAATGGAAATTGGGATTGTTTTTTCCTAGTAAAGGAATTTTTAAATGATAGATTGTACTACAAGTTCTAACATTTTTTTATACTGCAAGTGCGTTTTCTGGAGAGACCATAACCTGCTCTCCGTTTACTACAATTGTCAATTCTGTATTGCCAACAATAGAGAAAGTAGTTTCTTTGTGATTGATATTCACAGTCAAAATTTGATTTCTGAAATTGATTTTAAACGAATATGCTGTCCATTCTTTTGGGATTTTTGGCGAAAAATGAAGTGTATTATCTTTAACTCGCATGCCGCCAAAACCTTCTACGATACTCATCCAAGTTCCAGCCATAGAGGTGATATGACAACCTTCTTCTACTTCTTTATTATAATCATCAAGATCTAGGCGCGATGTTCTTAAATAGAAGGTATATGCCATGTCCATTTTGTCTAATAAAGCCGCTTGAATAGAGTGTACGCAAGGCGAAAGTGAACTTTCATGAACCGTAAAGGATTCGTAAAATTCAAAATTATTTTTTAGTTCTTCTTTCGTAAAATGATCTTCAAAGAAATAAAAACACTGTAAAACATCGGCTTGCTTGATGTATGGCGAACGTAAAATGCGATCCCAAGACCATTTTTGATTGATAGGTCTTTGGCTTTTATCCAAATCAGCTACGCGAACCAAATCTTTCTCTAGGAAACCATCTTGCTGTAAGTATACATTATGTTCTTCCGAAAACGGAAAGTACATATTGTCCGAAACTTTTTTCCAAGATTGTAATTCTGCGTCTGTGATGTTTACTTTTTCAGTAATTCTTTTGTGATCTGATGGATATTCCAGGGACACTTTCTGAATTTGCTCGTATGTATATTCTAAACACCATTTTGCAATATAATTGGTATAGAAATTATTGTTTACGTTGTTCTCATACTCGTTTGGACCCGTTACACCAAGAATTACATATTGGTTTAAATTTGCTGAAAAATTCGCTCTTTGATGCCAGAAACGAGCAATACCAATAAGGACTTCAAGACCTTTTTCAGGAATGTAGCTGTAATCACCAGTATATCTGTAAAAGTTGTAAATAGCAAATGCTATGGCTCCATTTCTATGAATTTCTTCAAACGTTATTTCCCATTCGTTATGGCATTCTTCACCGTTCATAGTAACCATTGGGTATAAAGCTGCACCATTAGTAAATCCTAATTTAGATGCATTTTCAATGGCTTTGTCTAATTGATTGTAGCGGTATGTTAATAAGTTGCGTGCTACTTCTTGATCTTTTGTTGCCATGTAAAACGGAATGCAATACGCCTCGGTATCCCAATAAGTTGATCCGCCGTATTTTTCTCCGGTAAATCCTTTTGGTCCAATGTTCAAACGAGAATCTTTACCAAGGTAAGTTTGGTTAAGCTGAAAAATATTGAAACGAATTCCTTGTTGTGCCTTTACATCGCCATCGATTGTGATGTCTGACATTTCCCAAATTTTTGCCCAAGCAGTAATTTGATCTTGTAATAATTGCTCGTAGCCCAATGCTAAGGCAGCTTGGATAGCTTTTTCGGCAGCAGTAATAGTGTTTTCATGGTTTAAAGAAACCGTGTAACCACCAATTTTTTGAATAGATGATTTTTGACCTTGACCAACAATAACATCGTAGCTGAACTGAATTTTTTCTGCAGTAGCATCAATGTGCGAAGGTGAAATAGCTGTTTTTTCACCATTGGTTAAAATGGTGTTGTGCATAAACGTGGTAGCCTTAAAGTGCGTTTTAAAGGTTTGGGCCGTTACAAAGGCATCATTAGCAGATTTTTTCACATCTAAAACTTCCCAGAATTTCTCTTCCCAGTTGGCGTCTTCATTTGTAACGCCAGCATCTACATAAGGTTTGTAAATGATTTTAGCATCTTTATTTAAGGGAGTAATTTGGTAATTGATAACTCCAACTTCGTCTAAAGTTAATGATAAAAAACGACGAACTTCAACTGCAATTTGAGTTCCATTTTTCAATGTAGCTTCAAAAGAGCGGTGGTACCAACCTTCTTTCATGTTCAATTCACGACGAAAGTTGCTCACTGACGTACAGGTGTTCAAGTCTAGTTTCTCGTCATTGATTTCGATATCAATACCAATCCAGTTGGGAGCATTTAATACTTTTGCAAAATATTCTGGGTAGCCGTTTTTCCACCAACCCACTTTTGTTTTATCAGGATAATAAATTCCGGCAATATAGCTTCCTTGAAAACTGTGGCCTGAATACTGCTCTTCAAAGTTAGCTCTTTGTCCCATCGCGCCATTACCGATGCTAAATAAGCTCTCGGATGACTTTACGCGCTCTACATCAAATCCTTCTTCAATGATGGACCAATTGTCTGCTTTTATATAATCTTGATTCATTGTAATTTTTGTTTAAAGTTTTGTTCCGCTGCGTTACCTAGAATTTGGTTTCGCCTCGGCTAAGGTTTCAAGTAGTCTCGAAAACTTTAAAATATTTTATCTTTTTATTGTATTAATTGGGCAAGGAAATTTTCATCCATTGCTGTAAAATCGGTAAAAATGTATTTTGCCTCGTGCAAGGTTGCAGCATCACCAATTCCAACGCTAATCATGTTGGCAATGTTTGCGGCTTGAATTCCTGCTACCGAATCTTCAAAAACAATAGCGTTTTCAGGCGCTGCGTTAACTAGTCTAGCTGCGGTTAAAAACACTTCCGGATCAGGTTTGGCATTGCTCACATCATTTCCGTCAACGATGGCATCAAAAAAAGAGGCAATTCCGGTTTTTTCTAAAATAGGTCTTGCATTTTTACTGGCAGATCCTAAGGCGATTTTTTGACCTTTTTCTTTTAAAAATTCTAAAACAGGAACTACTCCTGGTAAAATTTCGCTGGAATCCATGTCAACTAAATAGGAGAGGTAATCTTCGTTTTTTTGAAAGAGCCATTGGTCTTTTTGTTCTTGCGAGGCATCTACTTTTCCTAAATCTAAAATAATATCCAAAGAGCGCACGCGGCTTACTCCTTTTAATAATTCATTGTGTTCGTGTGTAAAATCGATGTCAAGTGAATTAGCAATTTTTTTCCAAGCCAAATAATGGTATTTAGCCGTATCTACAATTACGCCGTCAAGGTCGAATATAAATGCTTTAATGTTATTCATTTAAATTAATTTTCGATTTGTCATTAATGGTTAAAGCTATTAGTCCGGCAAGAATCATAGATGCTCCACCAATTAGTAAAGCATAAATAGGTTCACTGTTAAAAAATTGGGAAACTAAAAACCCTAAGATAGAAGCTGCTACTAACTGAGGAATTACGATAAAAAAGTTAAAAACTCCCATGTAATACCCCATTTTGCTAGATGGTAATGAACCCGAAAGCATTGCATATGGGATTGATAAAATACTAGCCCATGCAATTCCAACTCCAATCATCGGAAGCCATTCCATTGTGAAAACCGTTGGTTCAGAAATAAAATAAACAGAAATTAAACCTAGTCCTCCACAAACTAACGCTACGAAATGAGTAAATTTTCTGCTAGTGTATTTAGCCAATATCGGCAAAAGGAATGCGGCTAAAGCTGCAATTAAATTGTAGTTGGCAAACATTTCACCCACTTGATTTGCGCCAATATTGTAGGCTTCTGAAGTTGTGTCTGTTGTTTTGTAAATGTGTTGTGTAACTGCAAGTGTAGTGTAAATCCACATTGAAAAAAGTGCAAACCAAGAAAAGAATTGTACCCACGCCAATTGTTTCATTATTTTGGGCATGAACTGAAAATCATTCATTATTGTTACAAAACCATTTTCTGTATTATTTGCTTTTTGCATTAAACCAGAAATCAGCATTGCTATTCCACCAAGACCAATTAATCCGATAGAAAGAACGTATAAATCTTTTTTCAGGTCATAATTATAAATAGCAAATGAGAATACAGCACTTATAACTAAAAATAATAATCCTTTACTTAAATGAGATTTACCATTTGCTAGAAACCATTCTTTCGAATGAGTTTCTTTTTGATAAGTTTCTTTGTTGTGGTTTTCAAAAGCTTCTAATTCTGCTGGTGAATATTCTTTAGAAGTTAAAACTGTCCACAATACTGTTAGCAGGAAAGCTATTCCGCCAAGGTAAAATGAATATTTAACAGAATCGGGAATAACTCCTAGTGGAGCGGTATTGCTTACTCCAAAATGCGTAAAAATTAACGGAAGTTTAGAGGCAAAGTAAGCTCCAATTCCAATAAAAAAGCTTTGCATGGCAAAACCAGTCGTTCTTTGTGAATCAGGTAGATTGTCACCTACAAATGCACGAAAAGGTTCCATTGAAACATTTATGGAAGCATCCATAATCCATAGCATACCTGCAGCAAACCACAATGTAGGAGAATTTGGCATTATGAATAAAGCGGCCGAGGCTAAAATGGCACCAGCAAGAAAATAAGGTTTTCTTCTTCCCAATTTAGTCCAAGTTTTATCAGAAAAATATCCGATAATTGGCTGAATTATTAATCCAGTCATTGGAGCGGCAACCCATAAAATAGGAATGTCATCAATGTTAGCGCCGAGGGTTTGAAATATCCTGCTAACATTTGAATTTTGCAAAGCAAAACCCATTTGAATTCCCAGAAATCCGAAACTCATGTTCCAAATTTGCCAGAAATTTAATCTACGCTTTTCCATTATCGTAATTTAAAAATTAATACGATAAGCGCTATGCTTATCAAAACTTATCTTTATTTTCGAAGTAAAAGTTAAAGCTTTGAGGGGTAAATATAAAAAGATATTTGGAACAATTGTTTTGCAAATAGAAATATCAGCAATCTTTTTTTACTACAAGGTTGTAGTAATGAATATAATACAAGAATTTTTAAAAAATCAATTCAGTTTTCAGCTGCAGTTTACAAAAAGGGACTAAAAACTGCAGCTGAAAACTGCGATTTAAATCGGATAACTACTAATTTGTAGATTCTCTCTCAATCAAGTGGGTTTCTATAATTTCGGTTTTGTAATTTTCATCCTCTTCATCTTCGGCTTCAAGTCGGTCAATTAGCATTTTTGCCGCTTTATTTCCCATTTTTACCCCACTTTGACTTACAGTGGTAATAGTAGGTGTAGAATATTTAGAAATGATACCATCTGTAAAAGCAATTACTGCTAGATCTTTAGGGACATTCAAACCTATTTTATTGGCAGTTTTGATTATTGTTACGGCAAATAGTTCGTTTACAGCAAAAACCGCATCAATAGCCTTGTCTTCTAAGAGTTTACTAATAGTGATTTCACAGGTGTTTACGTCTTCAATTTTAATGATTAGATCTTCATTAAATGGAATTCCGTTATCCAATAGCGCTTTTGTGTAACCATCAGTTCTTAATTTTCCCACGCTCACGTAGTCAACAGTAGTTACTAGAGCTATTTTTTTTCGGCCTTTGTCAATCAAACTTTGAACGGCTTCATAAGCTGCAGCTTGATCATCAATAATTACTTTATCACACAAGATGTCATTTGTCACACGATCAAACATGACAACAGGCATTCCTTGATTGATAACTTCAGTAATGTGATGAAAATCAGCTTTAAATTGGGTTTCTTTTGATAAAGATATTATAAAGCCATCAATACTGCCGTTTGCGAGCATTTCCATGTTTAATACTTCTTTGTCAAAAGAATCATCAGATAGACAAATGATTACACTATAGCCGTGTTCATTAGCCACTTGTTCAACACCATTAATTACAGTAGAGAAAAAATGATGCACAATTTCAGGAATGATGATTCCTATGGCTTTAGTTTTTCGGTTCTTTAAACTTAGGGCAATATTATTAGGCTTGTAATTGTAAAATTTCGCGAAAGCTTGAACTTTAAGTCTTGTCTCTTCGCCTATTTCAAGACTATTTCTTAGGGACTTGGAAACGGTGGAAATGGAAACGTCTAATTCTTTTGCAATTTGTTTAAGCGTTATTTTCCTTTTCATATTAATATTTGGTAAAAATTTATTTCTCAATAAAGGTAAAATTTTATTTTTAATATGGTAATTATACTCTCAAAATTTTCAATAAAATAGAAAGTTTTCAACACTATTACGTTTTCGTAACCTGATATTTTTTTTAGGTTGTTGAGTGTATTAAATTTTACATAAATTTAACATTCGAAGTAATTGTTAAAGCTATAACGCAACCAAAACAAAATTAAATTAAAATAAACAAAAAGTATGAAAACAATTTATAAAAAGTTGTTGATTTTAGTACTGTTACTCCCATTTAGTATTCTGGCTCAGAGTACAGTAAGTGGAACTGTTGTTGATAAAACCACTGGTCAACCTTTTCCTGGAGTTAACGTCAACGTTCAAGGTGTTAAAAATGGAGTATCTACGGATTACGAAGGGAAATACCAATTAAATAATGTAAAAGCAGGAGACAAGATTGTTTATTCTTTTATAGGATATACAACTGCTGTTGTGGAATACCTAAGCCAAAAAACAGTTAATGTGAGCTTGCAAGAAGATGCAAACCAGTTAAAAGAGGTAGTGGTGCAAGTAGGTTACGGAACTGTTAAGAAAAAAGATGCTACTGGTGCTGTAACAGTATTAGGGACGAAAGATTTTAACAAAGGAGCAAACGTAACTGCTGAGAATTTATTAAACGGTAGAGTAGCAGGGGTTACTGTGAATACTAGTGGTGCGCCAGGTTCTGGTTCTCAAATTAGAATTCGTGGTGGATCATCTTTATTTGCAAGTAATGATCCTTTAATTGTTATTGATGGATTGCCAATAGAGAATAACTCTGATAAAAACTTTGGTTCAACTTCTATTTTAGCATCAATTAATCCAAGTACTATAGAGTCTATGACTGTTTTAAAAGATGCTTCGGCTACTGCTATTTATGGTTCAAGAGCTTCTAATGGTGTGATTATCATTACTACTAAAAAAGGAAGTAAAAACTTAGCTGTTGATTATAATTTTCAATATGGTAGTGGATCACTTGATAAAACGATTCCAGTATTTAATGCGGATCAATTTAGAGCATTAATTGCTGATAAGCGTCCGAGTGATTTATCTAAACTAGGTACTGCAAACACAGATTGGCAAAAAGCAATTTATAGAAGAACTGATTATGTTGATAATAACGTTTCTATAAGAGGGAATTTATTTAATACAATACCTACTCGTTTAACTATTGGTAATACCTACCAAGAAGGATTACGATTAACAAATACGTTCAATAGAAACACAATTGGTTTAGCTTTAAACCCTTCTTTCTTGAAAGATCATTTAAGAATAAAATTGAATGCAAATTATGCTAACGAGAAAAATAGATTTGCAGAAGGTGTTGAGGGTTCAGCAATTCGTTTTGATCCTACACAACCTATTTACAGCGCAGGTTCTATTTATGGAGGTTTCTTTGAATATTACAATCGTAATGATAATAAATTATTACCACAAACTCCAAGAAACCCTGTTGCTCAATTGTTACAAACATTTGATAAAGGTTTAAATAATAGAATTTTTGGTAACTTTGAGGTAGATTATAAATTTCATTTCATGCCAGCTTTACGAGCTGTAGTAAATGCTGGTTACGATCAAGCTGACGGTGAGAGATCAAAGGTTGCATCTTTATTTGCTGCAAGTAGTGGATCAAATGATAATATTCCTTTTGGTACGAATGAATTTTCAAGAAGTGAAAGAAAAAACAAGTTGCTAGATGCGTATTTAGTTTACAACAATACATATAAAGATTTAGTATATGATGTTACTGCAGGATATTCGTATCAAAAATGGGATTCTTTCAATTATGTAAAAGGAAATACAAACGACCCAAATTTACCAACAGGACCTACTGGTTTCCCGCAAACAACTATTGATTTTGACAGAGTAAATATTGGTTTCTTTGGAAGATCAAACTTAAATTTCAAAGACAAATATTTATTAACTTTATCTTATAGAAGAGACGGTTCTTCACGTTTTGACAAAGATAATAGATGGGCTAATTTCCCCGCTGCTGCATTTGCTTGGAAAATTAAAGAAGATTTATTGTCAAACAACACAACAGTATCTGACTTAAAATTGAGAGTAGGCTACGGTATTACGGGTCAACAAGAAATAGGTAATAATAATGATTACTTACAACAATATAATTTAGGAAGCGGAAGTTCTCAATACTTTTTTGGAACTGTTGCATTGCCAATTGCAGTTTCTGCAAGACAAAGTGCTAACCTTAAATGGGAAGAAACTACAACTTACAATGCAGGTTTAGATTTTGGATTGTATGGAAATAGAATCACAGGAAGTGTAGAGGTTTTTTACAAAGATTCTAAAGATTTATTAGCAGAAGTTGCCACAGCAGACGGAGGTAACTTTTCGAATAGATCTTGGCAAAATATAGGGAGTTTTACTACTAAAGGTCTTGAATTTTCTCTAAGTACAGATGTCGTAAGAACAGATGATGTAAATTGGAATTTAAATTTCAATGCGACTTCTTTTGAAAGAAAGCTCACTAGTTTAAATCCTGTTTCTATTTTTGTAGGAGATAATTTGGCTGGGACAGGAACGCAAGGTCAAGTACATCAAGTAGGTTTTGCACCAAACTCTTTCTTGTTGTACAAACAATTGTATGATGCTAATAGCAGACCTATTGAGGGTGCTTACCAAGACTTTAACAATGATGGTATCATCAATGCTGATGATAAATATGTGTATAGAAATCCAGATCCAAAAGCAGTTTTTGGTTTCGCATCTACCTTAAATTATAAGAATCTTGATTTCTCTTTTAATTTAAGAGCTAGTGTTGGAAACCGTGTTTTTAATGCAGTTAATGCTGCAAGAGCACAGTACAGACAATTAGTACCCGATTCTCAATTAGGAAACATTCCAACATCTGTTTTAGATACTGATTTTACCACAACATCAAACGTAGTTTTGTCGGATTTGTTCGTAGAAAACGCATCATTTTTAAGAATGGATAATATCACTTTGGGGTATACATTCCCAAAATGGTTAGAAGGAAAAGCATCATTACGTTTGTTTGCTGGAATGCAAAACGTTTTTGTAATTTCTGATTATTCAGGACTGGATCCAGAAGTTGCTAATAATGGTGTTGATAATACAATTTACCCTAGACAACGTTCTATTTTAGGTGGGGTTAATGTTAAATTTTAATAATTAAATCATGAAAAAAATAAATTTTATTTATGTACTATTCGCTTTCGCGACCTTACAATCGTGCACCAGTGATTTAGATGTAGTAGCTGAAGATCCTCGTATACTCACACCTGAGCAGTTGTTTGCTACGCCTACAGGATACAAGCAAGCCCTAGCTGGCGTGTATGGAAATCTTAGCCTAACAGGTACTGGTGATGCAGGTTCTTCTTTCTTAAAAGGTATAGATGCTGGAACGAGCCAGTTTGGGAGATGTTTGTGGTACTTACAAAACCTAACTACCGATGAAGTAGTATGGACGTATGAAAATGATGAAGGTACGGCAGAGTTACAAAGAAATACTTGGACCTCAGCAAACCCAATATTATTAGGTATGTACAGTAGAACTATGGCTGAGGTAGCTATTGCGAATGATTTTTTGAGACAATCTACTCCTGAAAAAGTGAACTCAAGAGGTTTTTCTGCTGCAGATGCTGCTGAAATTGCTATTTACCGCAATGAAGCAAGAGTCTTACGCGCTTTTGCTTATTACAATATGATGGACTTGTTTGGTAAAGCACCATTTATTACAGAAGAAGATCCATTAGATTTTAGAGGACCACAGTATGATAGAAAACAGCTATTCACTTTTATTGAAGCAGAGTTAAATGCTGCTATTCCAAATTTAAAAGCAGCAAGAAGTAATGATTATGGTAGATTAGACAAGGCAATGGCTCAAATGATTTTAGCTAAAATGTATTTAAATGCTGAGGTATACATCGGGTCACCTAAATATGCAGAGTGTATGGCAAAGTGTTCTGACGTAATTGCTGGAGGTTATACTCTAAAAACCAATTATTTTGACAATTTTAAAGCAGATAACCATACTTCATCCGAAATGATTTTTACGCTACAGTCCGATGGAGTTAAAACTCAAAATTACGGAGCAACTACAGTGCTTATCAATGGGCAAGTAGGTTCGTTTGAAGGAAACGGTATTGCTGACTTTGGTGTTGGTGGTTGGGGAGGTGCTTTGCGTTTGAGAAAACAATTTGTACAGAAATTTGATGTAGGTCCTTTTGGAACTGATGTTAGAAAATCCTTTACAGGTACAGGCGCAAGAACACTTGAAATTACTGAATTAACTCAAGCAGGTCAAGGTTTTGTTTTAAGAAAATTTTCTAACAGAACAGCGGCAGGTGTTGCGGGTGTAAACTCTACTTTTGTAGATACTGATTTCCCATTATTCCGATTAGCAGATGCCTATTTAATGTATGCTGAGGCGCAAATGAGAAAAGATGGGGCTACTAATTCTAATAGTGCAACAACGGCAAATGCACAATCAGTAACGTATATCAATGCTTTGAGACAAAGAGCTAACAGCGGTTCTACTGCTGGTAACGTAACTCAAGCTGATGTTAACCTTGATTTCGTAATTGATGAAAGATCAAGAGAATTACACTGGGAGGGACACAGAAGACAAGATTTGATCCGTTTTAATAAGTATGGCGGTGGAAATTATAACTGGGCATGGAAAGGAAATATTGCAAATGGCACGTCGTTTGGAACTAATTTGAATGTATTCCCAATTCCTACGGCTTCATTATCTGCTAATCGAAATTTGACTCAAAATACAGGCTATTAGACAATTTTAAAAAAGAACATAATGAAAAACACAATTAAATTATTAATTATTTTCTTGAGTCTCCTTACACTTTCCTGTACGGATGATATCGAAAATAAAGTTTCAGACGAAAAAGCTGAAGGTATATCGCTACTAACGCCTACATCTACATTTAATCTTGTACTTGATGGAGCTAAATTAAATGATTTAGCAACAACTTTTGTTTGGAACGATACCGCAAAAAGCACTACCGCTACAAGTATTAGTTATACTGTAGAAGCAGCAAAAGCAGGGACAAACTTTGCTACAGTAGTAGTAATAGGTGCGCCAACTACGAAACAATTTTTAGATGTATCAGTTGCTACTTTAGACGCTGCTACTAAAGCATTAGGTATGCCGGCAATGGTTGAAGGAGCTATAGATGTACGTGTGAAATCATCGGCAGGAACTTCTAATGTTTTTACGCTAAAAGTTACTCCATACCAACCTAGTTGGGGAGTTATTGGCAGCGCAACTCCACTGGGGTGGGATGCTAGTACTGAAATGACTTTTAATCAAGCTACTGGTACATACTCAGTTACTTTGCCGTTGACTGCAGGTGAGTTCAAATTCCGATTAGATAATAAATGGGATACTAATTTTGGTGATACGGGCAACAATCTTTCTTTAGAACCTGCAGGTGACAATATTGCTGTAACTGCTGGGTTTTATACCATTATTGCTAATTTTACTACTAGAACGTATTCAATAACAAGAGTGACTAATGCATGGGGTGTAATTGGGGATGCAACACCAAAAGGCTGGGATGCAGATACTTTTATGGATTTTAATCCTACCACAGGAAAGTACTCCATAATAATAAAAATGAAATCTGGTGCTTTTAAATTTCGATTAAATCGTGATTGGGGAAATAATTTCGGGGATAACGGAAACGATTTGTCTTTAGACGCAGGTGGAGATAATATCCCAGTAACTACCTTAGGTACGTATTTAATTTCAGCCGATTTTACAGCAAGAACCTATACCATCCAAAAAATATAATTTGACTCTTATGAAAAATATATCAAAATATTTAATTGCTTTACTGAGCATAATTACTTTTTCCTGCACAGATTCAGTAATGGATAGAGAGGAAGTTACAGCTGGGTCACCCCCTGTATTAGCAGTACCTACGTCGGGACTAACAATAGTTTTAGATAAAACAAAACCTAATGATTTAGTGTCAACAATGGTATGGAGTTATGCATCTTATAGCGGTACAAATACAGTAGTAAATTATACTATTGAGTTTGCTAAAGCCGGAACCAATTTTGCAAAACCGGTTGTTATTGCTAGTTCCTTAGAAAAGTTTAAGAAATTTACTGTTAGCGAGTTAAATACTGCTGCACTAGATGCGGGCTTTCTTCCTTTTGTTGAAAGTGCAATTGACGTACGTGTAAAATCTACAGTAGGTACAACAGGAAGTATAGCTCAAACTTCAAATTCTTTTACCATTAAATTGACGCCTTATCCAGCTTGGCCAGATTGGGGAATTATTGGAAGTGCCACACCTACTGGATGGGATTCCGATACCAATTTAGATTATGATTTAAGTACAAAAACCTATTCAATTACTTTGAATATGGTAGTAGGTGAATATAAATTTAGGTTAGATGATGCGTGGAGTACTAATTTTGGTGATAATGACAACAACGGCACTCTAGATGCTGGTGGTGCAAATATTCCAATTACTGTTGCTGGGAGTTACAGATTAGTGATTGACTTTAATGGCAAAACCTATCGAATTACAAAATTATAATTTTGTTGATTAATCTAAAGTAAGCTGTTCCATATTTTGTAACAGCTTCTTTTTTTTAAAATAGTTTTTTTGCCTAGTGTTTACTCGCTACGTTTTCTTAAAAAGCCTTGGTTAAGTAGAGAATATGAAATTTTAATCAAGAGTGAATTTAAGGCAAAGTAGGACTTCTTAAAATATTATCTATTTATGAAAAAAAAAATACTTTTTATGCTGCTTTTTTGTTCGTTTGCAGCATTTGCGCAACAACAAAACATTACGTATACCATTACTCCTGCTACTTTTGAAGAAGGAACTACTGTGACTTTAACCGTGAGTGGTGCTTCTATTAATGAGTCTGCTTGGGGAGTAACGGGCAATGCTTTATATATTTGGGCATGGTCTTTTGACATCAATGATGCAAATATTGTTGATTGTCCTACTAACGGTGCATGGACAGCTTCTAATGAAGCGAACCGATTTACTTATGATTCGGGCTCAGATACCTACACAAAAACATTCACACCAAACACTTTTTATAACAGAAACGGAATTGGAAGAATTGGTTTTTTAGTAAAAGCTAAAGACGGTACGGGAGATAAAAAATCGCAAGATATAATCAATGAAGTAGGTTCATTTCAAGTAACATTGACTGCTCCTTCAGAAAACAGCGCAACTATCATTTCTAGTGGCGGAAGTTTGAATATTTCAGCTTCAAATACGGGTGGTAGTGCGAGTTATGTATTAAAAGCAAACGGAGTAACAGTAAACACAAACCCTGCAACTGCTAACTACAATTTTAATCAAACAGGAATTACTAGCAATCAAAATTACGAGCTTCAAGTAACTCAAGGTGCCGCAACAATTAGTAAAAAATTCAGTGCTATTGTAAACCCAAATGCTGCTAGCCAAACCATACCAATGGGCTTGTTAGATGGTATAAATTATAATACTGCGGATGCCTCAAAAGCTACACTTGTACTTGATGCGCCATTCAAAGACTTTGTTTACGTTGCAGGAAGTTTTAATAACTGGCAACCTACAGACGTTTATGCTATGAAAAAGGACCCGACCTCTGGGAAGTTTTGGTTAGAATTAGCAGGCTTAACATCTGGAGTAAATTACACCTATCAATACTGGGTTGTTGATGCTACTCCAAATGCTGGATCACCATCACTTGTAAAAACAGCCGATCCTTATTCTACTTTAGTTTTGTCTCCTTTTGATGATGGGGGCATTCCTGCTTCAAAATATCCAAACATGCCTGTGTATCCTGCTGGTCAGGAACGTGAGGTAACAGTATTGCAAACTGGTAAAACACCTTTTGCATGGAGTGCTGCTACAACTAGTTTTGTCAAACCAGCCAAAGAAAAACTTGTTGTTTACGAATTATTAGTGCGTGATTTTGATGCTAATAGAAGCTATCAGGACTTAATTAATAAGATTGATTATTTCAAAAATTTGAAAATAAATGCAATTGAATTAATGCCTGTTATGGAGTACGAAGGCAACGAAAGCTGGGGATACAACACCTCATTTCACATGGCTTTGGATAAATTCTACGGAACTTCTGATAAGTTAAAAGAATTTGTTGATTTGTGCCATCAAAACGGAATTGCAGTGATTCTTGATGTGGCGTTAAATCACGCTTTTGGTCGTAATCCTATGGTTCGTATGTGGATGAACGATCCTGACGGTGATGGCTGGGGTTCTCCTTCTGCTGAGAATCCTTATTTTAATACAACAGCCATGCACAGTTACAGTGTGGGTGAAGATTTTAATCATCAGCAACCTAGAACACAAAACTACGTGCAACGGGTCATTAAACAATGGGTTGAAGAATATAAAATTGATGGATTTAGATGGGATTTAACCAAAGGGTTTACCCAAAATTGTCCTGCTAATGTGGCTGGTGGTCAGGAAAATTGTACTGGAAATAGACAGCAAGATAGAGTAGAGGTATTAAGAAAATATGCTGACTATTCTTGGAATTTAGATCCAAATCACTATGTTATTTTTGAACATTTAGGCGGAAATGACGAAGAACAGCAATGGGCAAATTACAGATTGAATGAAACTCCAAGTAAAGGAGTAATGATGTGGGGAATTTTGACGGGTCAATACAACAATCTTACAAAAGGATTTGCTGGTAACATATCAGGAATGAACGCTTCCAGTAGAGGATTTACGGCTCATCGATTAATGGGTTACGCTGAAAGTCATGATGAAGAACGTTTGATGTACAATAACTTACAGACCGGTAACAGTTCTGAGGCCAATCATGATGTTAAAAACTTGAATATTGCATTATCCAGAATGTCTGCTTTGGGAGCCGTTTCATTATTAGTTCCTGGACCAAAAATGATTTGGCAATTTGGGGAGCTAGGTTGGGACAAATCTATCTTTTCTTGTAACAATGGCGTTGTAAACACACCTTCTGATGGTGCTTCTGGCGATTGTAAGCTAGATACAAAACCACAACCGCAATGGACTGGTAACTGGCTTGGGGATACCAATAGAAGTAAAATTTACGATGATTGGGCCAAAATGATTACTATGAAAACAATCGAACCGGTTTTTTCTGGTACTGCAAGTATTGCAAACACGAGTTCGTTATACCCTAACATTAAAATTACAAACAGCGCTTTGGCTTCAAGCCAATTAAAAGATGTTTTAATCCTAGCTAATTTTAATGTAACCGCTCAAACAGTTCCATCTGGTTTTGCTTATACAGGTACATGGTATAATTTGATGGACAATAGTGAAATTGTAATTTCAAGTACATCACAACCAATATCTTTACAGCCAGGTGAATTTAAAATATACGGGAATAAAACAGCTTCTTTGGCAATTGCCGATTATGAAGAATCACCAACGATTGCGTTGTATCCAAACCCAGCATCTGATTATTTTACATTGAATGAAACTATTTCTAAAGTTCAAATTTTTTCTATCACGGGACAATTGGTTAAAAGTTTTGATGCTACTAAAACAGCAGGATCTCCATTTTTAGTTAGTGATTTGAATCAAGGGCTTTATATTATAAAAACATTGGATGAAAATAATGTCATGAAGGTATTGAAGTTATTGAAGAATTAATATTTGGTTGAATTAGTGAAAAACTGCTGTCCCTAAAAAGGCAGCCGTTTTTGTATAAAAAAAACTGCTCCAGAAATGAAGCAGTTTTTCAACAACAAATTAAAACTAAAAATTAAATTTTACCATCTTTGATTTCGTCCACAATTTCAGGGTTTAATAAGGTTGAAGTATCTCCAAAATTAGAGTAATCTCCTTCGGCTATTTTACGTAGAATTCTACGCATGATTTTGCCAGATCGGGTTTTGGGTAGACCAGAGACAAACTGAATTTTATCCAACTTTGCAATTGGACCTATGTGATCAGATATGTGTTGATTAATTTCTTTACTCAGATTTTCTCTATCACGATATTCTCCAGTTTCTTTTAGAATTACAAAGCCATACAAAGCATTTCCTTTAATATCATGCGGGAAACCTACAATGGCTGATTCCGCTACCGCTGGATGTTCGTTGATAGCATCTTCAATAGGGGCTGTTCCAAGGTTGTGACCAGAAACAATTACAACATCGTCTACGCGGCCTGTGATTCTGTAATACCCAACTTCGTCACGCAAAGCGCCATCTCCAGTGAAATATTTGCCTGGAAAGGTAGAAAAATACGTGTCTTTGTAACGTTGATGATCACCCCAAATAGTTCTAGCAATTCCTGGCCAAGGGAATTTAATACACAAGCTTCCCGTTACTTGATTGCCTTCAATTTCGTTACGTTTTTCATCCATCAAAACAGGTTGGATTCCCGGTAATGGTAAAGATGCATAAGTAGGTTTAGTTGGTGTTACAAAAGCAATTGGCGAGATCATGATTCCTCCGGTTTCGGTTTGCCACCAAGTGTCCACTACAGGACATTTTTTATCACCTACGTGGTTGTTGTACCAGTGCCAAGCTTCCTCATTAATAGGTTCTCCCACGGATCCAATGACTTTTAAAGAGGTTAATTGGTAGCGTTGTACAAATTCGATACTTTCTTTCGCTAAAGCTCTAATCGCTGTTGGAGCAGTATAGAATTGAGTGACTTTATGTTTCTCAATAGTTTGCCAAAACCTACTGAAATCAGGATAGGAGGGAACGCCTTCGAAAATTACTGTCGTAGCTCCATTCAATAAAGGTCCGTATAATATATAGGAGTGTCCAGTGATCCAACCAATATCAGCAGTGCACCAAAAAATATCATTTTCTTCGTAATTAAAAACATTCTTAAACGTATATGCGGTATACACCATATAGCCTGCAGTAGTATGAACCATTCCTTTTGGTTTTCCTGTAGAGCCAGAGGTGTACAAAATAAACAACGGATCTTCGGCATCCATAATTTCAGCCACGTTATTGTCTGAAGCAGCGTCTAGAAGTGGCTGCAACCATTGGTCACGTCCTTCTTTCATAGGTACCGTGGTATGAATTCTTTTTGCAACTAAAACTTTTTCTACGCAATCGCAACTCAATAAGGCTTCGTCAACAATACTTTTTAAATCAATTGTTTTATTGCCGCGATAGCCACCATCTGAAGTGATGACCATTTTACAAGTGCTGTCATTAATACGAGCCGCCACCGCCGATGCCGAGAATCCTGCAAAAACAACCGAGTGAATAGCGCCAATTCTTGCACAAGCCAGCGTAGTTATGGCTAGTTCTGGAATCATAGGCAAATAAATGCATACGCGATCCCCTTTTTGTATACCTTGCTCTTGTAAAACATTAGCCATTTTGCACACACGCTCGTGTAGTTCGTTATAGGAAATGTGCAAAGCGGTTTCGGTTGGGTCGTTGGGTTCAAAAATGATGGCAGTTTTTGTTCCGTTTTTGGCTAAATGCCTGTCAATACAATTTTTAGTGATGTTTACTTTGGCTTCGGTAAACCATTTTATCTCGGCTTCGGCCATATTAAAATCAACCACTTTGTCCCATTCTTGGTACCAAGTAAAGTTTTCGGAGGCTACTTTGTCCCAGAATTTTTTTGGTTCACGAACTGATTTTTTGTAATGTTTAAAATATTCTTCTAAAGTATTAATTTTATAGTAACTCATGATGTTTGATAAATTTTATAAATTATAACTACCTATTTTATGTTTTTGTACTGTTTGTGTAATTTCGTCAATAATGGCTTCGTCATCAATTGTAGATGGAATTTGAAAGTTTTCACCATCAACAATACTTCGCATTAGTTTTCTCAAGATTTTTCCGGATCTTGTTTTTGGCAAACGTTGCACTACAACTACATTTCGTAGTGAAGCAACGGCCCCAATTTGCTGCCGAACAAGTTTTATAATTTCTTGTTCTAATTGGTATTGTTCCATTTCGGTTCCAAGTTTAGTTACGACCAATGCCAGTGGAACTTGTCCTTTTAACTCATCGTGAATTCCTATAACAGCACATTCTGCAACGCAAGGATGAGCAGCCACAACTTCTTCCATTTCGGCGGTTGATAAACGGTGTCCCGCTACATTAATAACATCATCGGTTCTTCCGGTAATAAAAATATAACCGTCTTCATCTTTATAACCACCGTCACCAGAAAGGTAATAGCCATCAAATTTGCTAAAGTAACTGGCTTTAAATCGGGCTTCATTTGCCCAAATTCCTAATAAGTTTCCGGGTGGCAATGGTAATTTTATGACCACAAGCCCTTCATCATTTGGACCTAGTTCTTGGCCGTTTTCATTGAAAATCTTAATGTCATAGCCACAAACTGCTTTTGTAGCCGAACCAGATTTGACAGGCATTTTTTCGATTCCAAGGGAGTTGGCAATCATGGGCCAACCAGATTCGGTTTGCCACCAATGGTCTATAACAGGAATCGGGATGTGTTCTTGATACCATTCTAAAGTGGCATTGTCACAGCGTTCTCCTGCTAAAAATTGATTTTTTAAACAACTTAAATCGTATTGTTTGATGAATTCTCCGTTAGGATCTTCTTTTTTGATGGCTCTAATGGCAGTTGGTGCTGTAAACATGGTGCCTACTTTATGCTCCGAAATGATTCTCCAAAACGTACTCGCATCAGGAGTTTTGATAGGTTTTCCCTCAAATACGATGGTTGTATTTCGGTTTAATAATGGACCGTACAAAATGTAGCTGTGACCTACTGCCCAACCCATATCCGACGCTGCCCAAAAAACTTCATCTTGATTTACGTTGTAAATATGTTTCATCGAGAATTTCAATGCAACGGCGTAACCTCCAGTGTCTCTTACAATTCCTTTTGGTTTTCCTGTAGTTCCAGATGTGTATAAAATATAAAGCGGATGATTAGAAGGTAAGGCAACACAGGCTGTCTCTTCGGAGCCGTACACTAAGGCG
This sequence comes from Flavobacterium sp. FPG59, assembly GCF_002150205.1. Classification (NCBI taxonomy): domain Bacteria; kingdom Pseudomonadati; phylum Bacteroidota; class Flavobacteriia; order Flavobacteriales; family Flavobacteriaceae; genus Flavobacterium; species Flavobacterium sp. FPG59. The sequence continues at coordinate 32,047 of NZ_MTCA01000003.1, forward strand.
TCATAATCTACATCATACTTCTTAAACGGGATTCTAGCGCCTAATTTTCTATTGAAAACGATAACTTTTTTTGGTCGGTGACTCGCTAATGCAATGGCTTCATCGACTAATGGTTTGTAGGCAATTAATCGATCTACTTCTATTCCTGATGAAGCAGTAATAATGGCACGTGGTTTACAATCATCAATGCGGATAGCCAATTCATGTGGTGCAAAACCACCAAAAACAACCGAATGTATTACTCCGATTCGTGCGCAAGCTAACATAGCAAATGCTGTTTGCGGAATCATAGGCATGTAAATAATGGCCGTATCCCCTTTTTTTAACCCTAATGCAAGCATGCCACCTGCTAGTTTTGCTACTTCGGTTTTTACCTCAGAGTAGGTATATTTTTTTACGGTTTGTGTTACTGGAGAATCATATATTAGGGCAACTTGGTCGCCGTATCCATCTTGAATGTGTTTGTCAAGGGCTAAATAACAAATATTTAATTCGCCATCTTTGTACCATTGCGGATATCCATTTTCGTCTTTCGATAAAATGGTCGCGGGTTTATTGTACCACTCAATTGCATCAGCTTGTTGTGCCCAGAATTGTTCTGGTTGTGCAATACTGTCTTCGTAAATTTTGTTATAATTCATGGTATTGAATGTTTTTTAGGATAGTAAATCCTGGACTTGTTCTACTAACTTTTTGATCGAAAAAGGTTTTACTACATACAAGTTAGCACCTAATGAAAGCCCTTTTTCAATGTCTTTTTCTTTATTTTTTGCCGAAAGGAAGATTACCTTGCAATGTTGCAAACGTTCTTCTTTTTTTATTTGTTCCAATGTTGCAAAACCATCCACCATGGGCATCATGACATCTAGAATAATAACGTCTGGGAGTTTAGTTTGCAAAATGTCCAATGCTTCTTGTCCGTCACGGGCTATAAAAACCTCAAAATTGTTTTTTTTGAAAGTATATTCTAATGACATTACAATGTTTGGTTCGTCATCTACAATTAAAATTTTTTTCATGTTTTAATTCGTTTCGCTTGTATTATAATTGGGTAATGTAAAAGTAAAAGTGGCGCCTTCAACCTCATTCTTTTCACTCCAAATGGTTCCTTTATGATGTTCTATAATTTGTTTGCAAATGGCTAATCCTAATCCGCTGCCTATTGGTTTTTTTATGTTTTGGTTCCGAGATTGATAGAATTTATCAAAAATAGCTTCGGCATCTTCTTCTTTAATACGTTTGCCGTTATTGTGAATTTTGACAGCTACATTTGTTTCATTCTCAAGGATAGAAATAGTTATTTTTCCATCCGTTTCTGAACAAAATTTTATAGCATTAGACAATAAATTATGGATTACTTGTATGATTCGTTCTTCATCATAAAAAGCCTTAATGACCTGATCGGTTTTGTCAAATTCAATTGTGATTTTTTTGTTTTTAATTAATTGATTTAATGACGCTACTGTTTTTGAAATCGTTTTTGTAATGTTGTTTTTTGACAGGTAGATTTTCTGTTTTCCCGTTTCAAATTTTTCTAAATCCAAAATTTTATCAATCAACCTATTCAACCGATCCGACTCTGAAATGATGTTTTGCAAAAATTGTTTTCGCATTTCTTCGGGAACAGCGTCATCATCATACAAAATTTCGCTTGCTGCGCGAATTGCTGTTATGGGCGTTCTTAATTCATGTGTTACGGTGTCTAGAAATTCATCTTTTTGGATGTCTTTATTGACTAATTCTTGATTCGCATTTTTGAGTTGTTCTGATATTTTTTTTAATTCGTTTGATGTGTCCGTCAATTTCTTGTTAATGATGATGTTTTCTTTGGATTCCTCTAAAATTCGCAACACTTCGGGAAGGCTTATTTTATCTTCTTTGACTACACTTGCAATTAATATTTTGGCGGAAGCCGTACCTATGTGACCGGTAAGTAAATTTTCGGCAAATTTTATAAAGCGGGCATCGGCTGTGGTTATGTTTTTATCAATGTTGTATTTTAAATTAAAAATAGTAAGGGCACGTTTAGTTCTTTCTTCTCCCAAAAAACGGTGTAATACTTTTTGAATGTCAGAGACGTAAGCAGTTCCTTTCCATACAAAGGCATTTTCATGATTGGTAATGTACTTGTCAATATCCACAAACATTTCGGCATAATTTCGTTCTCTATAATTCCCTTTAAAACTTACAGAAACTGCCGCGTAACTCATGGTATTAATTAATAAACTCCAAAAAATAGCATGCGGAATAGGCTCTAAATAATCAAGACCCATCAGTTGAAATGGCCTTAGCCAAGAAATACCCATTGGCCCTTCAAGAATAAAAGGATTTGTTGCATTTGTCATTCCCACGGCATACGGTATGAGTAAAGAATACACACATACTGCAAACCCTAATAGTATTCCTGTTATGGCTCCTTTTTTTGATCCTCGTCTCCAGAAAAGAGCGCCAAAAAACGCAGGGCCTAGCTGCGCAATGACTACAAAAGCTACTAAACCTATAGATACTAACGAATAATCTAAGATAAACAAGCGATAAATAATGTAAGCAATAATAATGAGTGAGAATATACCAATCTTGCGACTGTTCACAATGCGTTTACTGTTTTTAACTTCTGAGGTGTTTTTTAAAGACCCTATAAATCCATAAGGAATAAGCAAGTTGTTGCTTAACATGGTGGCAAGAGCTATTGAGGATACAATAATCATAGAAATAGCTGCCGAAAATCCGCCAAGGAAAACCATAACAGTCAAAGTTGTGTTATTGAAATACTGCGGAATTAATAAAGAATAAGTATCGGCATTCAGTCCTTTTCCTTCAAAAAGAATGTTGCCGCCCCAAGCTATAGGGAACACGAATAAATTAAACAAAAGTAAGTACAACGGAAATAACCATACTGCTGTTCTTACATGCGTTTCTTTATTATTCTCTACTATGGCTGTATGAAATTGTCTTGGTAATAAAAAGATGGCAAACATTGATACGAGGCACAAGAAAAACCAGTTAATACCATCACTTAGTGTACCTATGGTATTTTTTTTATCAAAATCTTTTAGCACCGCTGCTTGTTTGTAAATATCATCAAACCCATCATAAACAAAATAGGTTACGTATATGCCTATAGTGATAAAAAACACTAATTTTAAAACAGATTCAAGTGCAACTGCGGTAACAATACCACTTCTTTTCTCTGATGCATCTACATATTTTGTTCCATAATAGGAGGCAAACAAGGCAAGTGCAAGACATACATAAGTTGTGGTGTCTGTAAAAATGTTAGAACTCGCTTGAGTTTTAGTTACAATGTGAAAGGTGTCCGAAATGGCTTTGAGCTGTAACGCTATGTAAGGTAATATTCCGCAAATGCAAACTAGTGTTACTATGGCACCTAGACATCTACTGTTTCCGTAGCGTAACGAAATAAAATCAGCAATGCTGGATATTTTATTTACACGTGAAATTCTAATAATTTTTTTTAGTAAAATAATCCAAGTAGGAATTATTAATACGGGACCTAGATAAATAGGGAGATAGCCTAAACCAGAATCGGCTGCTACGCCTATACTCCCATAATACGTCCAGGCAGTGCAATATACCGCCAGAGACAAGGAATATACATAAGGATTATTAGCCCATATAGAGTGACTTCTTTTTTCTGACCAGTAGGCTATGAAAAAAAGAATAGATACATAAATTAATAAGATGAATAAAAGAGCTACACTACTCATAATATCGTTTTATGATGATGAAAGATACAATTATAGAAAAAAGCCAAACCGAAAAAATATAAATATATGTAATGGGAAATCCAAAAAGAGATTCGGAACTGTCAAATAAAAGAATGAGTGGTAAATTCAAAGCTATTAGCATTAGCAAGGAAAGAATTACCATTTTTTGTTCATGTCTTTTTTTCATAAAAGGATGCATTTAGAAATCTATTGGTTTGAAATGGTCCGTTCTAATAACCATTTATCTTATATTTTTTTCTTTAGTTTTCTTAGTATCGAATGCTACAATTAAATAAAACAATCTCCACATATTGATGCAGAGATTGTTATGGTTTTTAAAATTAGTTTTTGCTATTCATCCATTTCATTATAATCACCCGAAAATGCAAAATAGCCAAAAGTGACCAATCCAGTTACAATAAGGGGTAGTAAAATAAAGAACATAATAATTCCAAATACTAAGTCGTCTTGCTTGCCTGATGTAAGTTTAGGTCCAAACATTTCAACGCTGTAAAAGGCTGCTGCCAAGGCTAGTAGTATCCATACTATTCCTAAAAGTTTTTTAATTGAATTCATAATGATATGTTTTAGTCGTGAAGAGTATTGTTTTTTCTGTTTATATAAATCATTCCAATAACAAAGCAGATACCTGCAATGATGATTGGGTACCATAAACCCTCTAGATAATACTCAGGGTTAGCTGGCGTAGGCCCAGTTCCTTTTGCTGTAGTTACTAAAAATGTTGAAATAGCAGGAAGTAATCCACCAAATATACCGTTTCCTACATGATACGGCAAAGACATTGATGTATATCTAATTTTTACAGGGAACATTTCTACTAAAAATGCTGCAATTGGACCATAAACCATAGTAACAAAAATCACTTGAAGAAACACAAGGAATACAAGCATCCATTTGTCTGCATCGTTAATTGTTTTGGTAATTTTAGTTTCAATTTTTTCAGCTCCCTTGTCATCTAACATTATCTTTCCATTCTCAAAATGTTTTGTTTTTAGTTCCTCAGCAACTGTACCATCTGTGTATGATTTAGAAGTCGTGTAGATAGAGTCGGTTTTAGTTTCGCTGATTTCTTTTAAAGATGGAACCGTTTTAGTTTGCGCTACGATTTCAGTTTTTAAAGCTAAATCAGTAGTTTGAAACATGGCTCTGTAAATAGGTCTATACGCAATGATTGCAATTAATAAACCAGCCATCATGATTGACTTTCTTCCTATTTTGTCACTCAACCATCCAAAGAAAACAAAAAATGGAGTTCCTAATATTAAGGCTATTCCTAACAATGTTTCTACTTGAGATGCCTCAACAAACATTACTGTTTTTAAAAAACTCATTGCGTAAAATTGACCTGTATACCATACTACACCTTGTCCCATTGTAGCTCCAAAAAGTGCTAATAAAACAAATTTTAAGTTGTAGCGGTTACCAAAACTTTCTTTTAGTGGATTGGTACTTGTTTTTCCTTCTGCTTTTGCTTTTGCAAAAACAGGTGATTCATCCATATTTTTTCGAATCAAGTAGGATATACCCACCATAACTATAGATACCCAAAACGGCACTCTCCAGCCCCATTCGTCAAAGGCCTCTTTAGTTAGCAACCCTTTTGTTACTAAAATTACTACTAACGAAACAAATAAACCAACAGTAGCAGTTGTTTGTATCCAGGAGGTCCAGTATCCTTTTTGACCAGCTGGAGCATGCTCTGCCACATACGTTGCAGCACCGCCGTATTCACCACCAAGTGCTAAACCTTGTAACAAACGTAAAATCAATATTAGTATAGGTGCCGCAAAGCCAATTGTTTCATAAGTAGGGATACATCCCATGACAAAGGTAGCACCACCCATAAGCATTAACGTGACCATAAAGGTGTACTTTCGACCGATAATGTCTCCTAATCTACCAAAAAATAACGCTCCAAAAGGACGTACCACAAAACCTGCAGCAAATGTTGCTAGTGTAGATAAAAACGCAGCAGTAGGATTGTCTGATGGGAAAAATTTTGTTGATAATACAACAGCTAAACTACCGAAGATGTAAAAATCGTACCATTCAATCATGGTACCCATTGAGGATGCGGAGATAACTTTCCAGATTCCTTTTGTTGATTTTGTACTCATAAATATTTTTTTTAATTGGTTATAAATAGATTTGAAGTTGTACTACAAACTCTCCTAAGGATCCAGATTTGTTTGTTAGCGAAGTGTATACGGGTCTAGTTGAATATTGTGCTGTAATTTTAGCGTGATGTCCGTCAAGGAAAAAATTTGATCCTATGTCAAATTGTGTGCTTGTTTGCGCTAAAGCATCAAAGTCTTTGTAAGTGACTGCTCCAAAAGGTTGGATTCTCACTTTTGGTTTCGCCTCTTTGTTAGGCAATAAAAAACCTGCTTGCGTGTACCAGATAGTTCCAGAGCCTATTGTAGGCTGCGCATTACCAGGACCGGCTATGGCTCTATTCCCTGTGAAATTAGGGTCTAATGTTCCTACGTTCATAATACCTACATTACGTAGATAGTTAGGTCCAAAATCATAATCATATAATACACTGTATGCAGTTACCGCCATTTTCTTTTCTTTTTTTCCAATAGGTAAATCCATAAAAGCATCAGCAGATAAAAGGGTAATATCGTGTTTGTTTATGGTGTTGTTAACCAATGATCTAGTAGCATCCGGAGCTGTGTAAAAACCTGCACCTAGATTGAATACTTTTTTAGTACCCAAATAACTTCCTACTTTAAAAGGAAGTACGTTTGCCTCTTGCTCTAAAAATTGATATTCTAAGTATCCTGCTTTAGACCATTTTGTCAAGCCACTATTGTCAACCGCTACTGCGTTTGCAGCATTTGTGGTATTTACGGGAGCAAGGTTTGTAGCGTAAGGCTTATTGTAGCTCAAGCGATATTCTAGTTTACCATATTTACCTTTGGCAAAAAGCCCCACTTGTCTAGCAAATTGATCTGAGTTTTCTATTAATGGCCAGTTAAAAATAGGAGCGTCTATAGTTAAGAAGTTCAAAGTAGATCCCATGGTCATTCTTGATAGTCCCATGTAGTAATGCAATCCTGCACCCAGTGACATACTAAATTTTTTGTCTTTTGCAGGTAGAACTACTGCATATTCGTTCCAAGCGTCATGAAAAAACAAACCTGGTTTTTTACCTGCGCCATAACCACCTGTTCCAGATGTTCCTGCTGCGCCGCCATTGGTAAAGGTTTGGTTATTAATCCCGAAATGGGTTAAAATCATGTATCGTTTAGAAACTTGTGCATAAGCTAGGAAACGCAAACGTCTGTTTCCTATGTCTGTTGCTGTTGATGTTGCTTCGCCACCAATCATTGTTCCGGGATTCATCTCAGAGGAGCGCATCCAGATCTGGTTCCACGCTATAACACGCATGAATTTTGAACCATCTTCATTTAGGTTAAATTTCAAGCCTCCACCGTACTCTGTGGATCCTTGTGAAAAACCTTGTAGCGATAGTAAGAGGACCGACGCTTTAAACAATATTTTTTTCATAAATAAAATTTTAGTTAGTTAATGGTTGGTTAATAAAGTGCCAAATTCTATTTTTTTATTGTGAAAAAAAATTTAGATATATTTTTGTGTAAAGTCTATAGTTAATCTTTGAAACGTTCCCATTTTATTAGCATGAATTTATCACCTAGCTCTGTAATAATCATTCCTGCGCCGGATATAAGTTCTTTTTTCTTTATGTATTCTATTAATTCTAAGTGATTTAAAATTTTGTAAGTAGGATGGTAGTTGGTATGAGATGGTTTTTTGATATTAAAAGATTTTACCCAATTGCTAACGGTAACATGCGAAACTCCTATAATGCGTTCAATTTCTCTATAACTCAAGCCTTCTAGATAAAGTTGCAAGGCCTTAGTTACGTAGTAGTCGTCTATTTTTTTACCCAATTTATTTACGGTAAAAAAATACTTGCATTTTTTGCACAAGTACCTTTGTTTATTGTTGATGATGCCACTTTTTGTGATATGAGTTTCTTGACATTTTGGACAGGCTAAAATCTCCATGTATATAAATTTTGCATAAATATAGTAAATTAGCAATTACTATATTTGTAATAAAATAAAAAATATCAAATAAAATTACAAACTGTCTATTTTTATCAATGAATTGTTGTTGTATTATCAGTAAAATAAGGTTTTGACTGTAAAGTGATTTTGAAAAATGGAAGATTCAATGCATCAATAGTAAAATTGCTACAAATAGATTTATGGTGTTGTGAAGAATAGTTTATTGGTATTGCAGAGTGTTTAAAAAAAGTAAAAACTTGTTTTCAATTTTTTTGAGAGGCATATAAAAACAAAAAACCCGAATATTTCTATTCGGGTTTTGTGGTACCTCCAGGGATCGAACCAGGGACACATGGATTTTCAGTCCATTGCTCTACCATCTGAGCTAAGGTACCGTGCTATTGCGGGTGCAAATATAGAATCATTTTTTGTTTCTCCAAAACAAATTTTAAAAAAAATGAATTTGTATCTTCGTGATCGTAAATATTGAATTATGGTTTTAGTTATAGATGTGGGCAATACAAGGATTAAAGCAGCTGTCTTTGAGGGGAATATGTTTCTAGAGGTTTTTGTATTTGTTAAAGAGGAGCTTCAAAAAAATTGTGCAAATATTTTAAAAAAATATCCTTTGCTCATTCAAGTTGTAGTTTCGTCAGTTGGTTTTGTTGATGAAATTGCCTTTTTAAAGCTTGAATCTAAATTTAAAATACACTTCGTAACTCGTGAAGAAGAGTTTCCTTTTGTAAATAAATACGCAACACCAGCAACATTAGGAATCGATAGGATGGTTTTGGCGGCTGGAGCTGTGTTGCAATTTCCGGGACAAAATAGGCTAGTTATTGATGCAGGCACTTGTGTGACCTATGATTTTATAGATGAACAAGATCATTATTTGGGAGGTGCTATTTCACCTGGCTTAAGATTGAGGTACGAATCCTTGCATAATTTTACAGCTAAATTGCCATTGCTTACACTCGAAAATCCTAAAGAGCTTATTGGCGATTCTACTAATAGTTCCATTCATTCCGGTGTTGTTAACGGATTGGTTTATGAAATTGATGGATTCATAGCAGATTACAAGTTGAAGTATCCAAATTTTATAATAATTTTAACGGGCGGCGATACAGTTTTTTTGGCTAAACGATTAAAAAATACCATATTTGCCAATTCAAATTTCCTTTTGGAGAGTTTGAATCGAAAATTCCATTATAATATCAAAAAATGATTAAAAAAATTTTAATAAGTTCTTGCTTGTTTTTTTCAATAGCAACTTTCGCACAAGAAGGATCGGCATCTCCATATTCTTTTTACGGTATAGGTCAAGTAAGGTTTAGAGGCGCCCATGAATATCGTTCTATGGCTGGAGTAGCAGTAGAGCAGGATAGTATTCATATCAATTTGCAAAATCCGGCTAGTTATGCTAATTTGAAATATACAAGTGTAGCACTTGGTGGAACCTATGGAACTACAGCTTTAAAAAGCGATTCAAAGTCTGCAAATGCAACAAGAACAACTATAGATTACTTAGCTGTTGGTTTGCCAATGGGTAAATTTGGACTAGGTTTTGGTTTAATACCATACTCATCTGTAGGATACAAAGTACAATCAACTTCTACTGAAGTGGGTGCAACTAATAGTCGTTTTGATGGTAAAGGCGGCATGAATAAGGCCTTCGTTGGTTTAGGTTATAAAGTGGCTCCCAAATTTAATATAGGAGCTGATGTGAGTTATAATTTTGGAAAAATTGAAACTAATAGTTTTCAGTATGTGAATGATGTTGCTACTGGAACTCGTGAGTTAAACACTGCTGATTTATCAGGTGTTAATTTTAGTGTTGGAATGATGTATGAAACCAAATTGTATAAGAAAATTAATGCTTACACAAGCTTAACGTATACTATAGAGAGTAATTTGAGGTCTAATAATTCTAGAAATATAGCCACGGCATTGTATAATTCAGATTTTAATATTGCTGTTGTTGATGTTTTGGCTGATATTAATTCGGCTACTGATTTAATTTTACCAAGTAAAATAGCATTAGGTGGAGGTATTGGAGAGTCTAGAAAATGGCTTTTAGGGGGTACAATTGAGTACGGAAAAACTTCTGGTCAAGCCAATGAATATAATAATAACGCTAATGTAGGATACGGAAAATATGGAAGTGTTGCGCTTGGAGGTTATTACATCCCAAAATACAATTCTTTTACTAGTTATGCTAAACGTATTGTGTATAGAGGTGGTTTAAGATATGAAAAAACGGGTCTTGTTATTAATTCAGAATCTATAAATGACATGGGACTTACACTTGGTGTAGGTTTGCCACTTAACGGAACTTTTTCGAATGTAAACATTGGATTTGAAATGGGAAAAAGAGGAACTACAAAAGCTAATTTGATTCAAGAAAATTATGCTAATGTTAGTTTTGGTTTTTCTCTTAATGAAAAATGGTTTGAAAGAAGAAAATTCTACTAGGATTCTTTTTTTTTTGCTCTTAATAGCGGTATATGACAATTACGAAACGTTTTTTTTTAAAATTTGCAGCCATGGGCAGTTGTGTATTTGCACTTGTAAGTTGCGAAAGTAATTTTAAAAACATTCAAAAAATCAATTTCTCTGAGTTTGTACCTAGTAGTGATGCTGATTTAGTAGACTTAAAATATACTGATTCGGGAAGAATTACCGCGGTTTTAGTAAGTCCAAAAATGCTAGATTACGCTACCGTTGATTTTCCTTTTACTGAATTCCCAAAAGGTATTGATGTAACATTGTATGACAAGAAAGGAAAAAAAACGTTTATTCAATCAAAATATGCAGTTTCTTACAAAGCTACTAATATGATTGATTTGCAAGGAAACGTAAAAATCTTCACCGAAGACGGTCAAAAATTAGAAACAGAGCAATTGTATTTTGACCAAAAAAACGAATGGTTTTTTACCGAAAGAAAGTTTAAATTATCAGGTGCCAAAGGCGTTTCAAACGGTCAAGGAATAGATTTTAGCAAAGACTTTAAGATCATTAATTCACAAAAAATAACGGGAGAGGTTCAAACAGAAGAATAAAACGTATCATCATGAAATATTTTAAATACACTCAATACATTTACCTACTTTTTGCAGCCTATCTTATTTTTGATGGGGTGAAAAAACTTAATAATCCAGCTCTTGGTGAAGCTTGGTTGAATTTCATTATTGCAGCTTTTGCAGTATTTATGTTTTTCTTCAGACGTAGATTTGCTAAAAAATTTGAAGAGAGAAATAAAAACATGAAACCATAAAACAACTTGGTTTGTTTATTTGTCAAGATAGCTTTCTTTGGTAAAATTGGGGTTTTAACTTCAATAAAATAGAACGGTTTTAGGTTTAGTAATATTAGTTTTAAGTGATTTTCAGATCTATTTTAATGTTTATTTTAAAGATTAAATAATCATGAAAAAAGCCTTAAAAAGTGTTTAAAACCCTCTAAAATCATTGGTTTAAGCTAAATTAAAAATACTAAATAATGCTTGAAGGCTTTATTTTATTGGGAAAACAAATTTTCTTGCAAAATAAAAGGCTACTAGTATAATTATTAATTAGATAATTGTATTTTCGCAAACTGAATATAAAAATTAACAACAATAAAATGGCAGTTTTACAAAAAATTAGACAACGTTCACTTCTCTTGATACTCGTTATTGGGTTTTGTTTATTAGCATTTATCATAGGTGATATATTCAACAGTGGTGGTTTTAGCAGTACTTCAAAAGATGTAGGTAGTGTTGATGGAAAAGACATTTCATTTGAAGATTTTAGAGTTAAAGTTAGTAATGTTGAAAAAAGTGGTCAAGGAATTACTTCTACACAAGCTGCAAATAGAGTATGGGATCAAGAGGTTTCTGTTGCTTTATTAACATCCGAGTTTGAAAAACTAGGATTGCGTGTAGGCGAAAAACATTTGTTAGAGGTTTTTAAAGCGGATCAAAACATAGGTGGTAATCCATTGTTTTTAAATGCTGCTGGCGTTTTTGATGTTGCAAAATTTAAACAATATTTTAAAGCAAATCCAGAGCAAGCTCAGTTTTTAAAAGATAGAGAAAAAGATGCTGATTTGAATGCTAAATTTCAATTGTACAACACACTTATCAAAGCTTCAGTTTTTACAACGGATAGCGAAGGTAAGTTGAAGTACGAAATGGAATCTAACAAAGTAAATTTTGCTTATGTTGCTGGTTTGTATTCAACAATTAAAGATAGTGAAGTTAAAATTTCTGATTCAGAAATTGTTGACTTTATGAACAAAAACAAGAAAAAATACAAAGCTGACGAATCTCGTGAAGTAGAATATGTTTTAATTGAAGACAAAGCTTCACCTGCTGATGAAGCTGAAATTAAAACTAGAATCAATGGGTTGTTATCTGGTAGTGTTGTCTACAACCAAAAAACAGGTAAAAATGATACTTTGCCAGGATTTAGAACTACTGCAAATGTGGTTGAGTTTGTAAATTCAAATTCAGATATTCCTTATGACTCTACATACATTGCTAAAAAAGATTTACCAGCTGTAGATGCTGATAAATTGTTTAACCTTGCTCCTGGTGCTGTTTACGGACCTTATATGTTTGGTAAATACATTTGTTTGTCAAAATCATTAGGTAAGAGAGCTGCTGTTAATGTTAAGGCTAGTCATATTTTAATAGGATATGAAGGTTCTCAAGTTCCAAATCAAAAAGAAAAAAGAACTAAAGAGGAAGCAAAAGCTAAAGCAGAAAGTATTTTAGCTCAAGTTTCGGCTAATCCAGATAGTTTTATGATGTTGGCTTTTACAGCTTCTGATGATTCTTCTGCACAACAAGGTGGTGATTTAGGTTACTTTGGTCCAAACCAAATGGTAAAACCGTTTAATGATTTTGTATTTAATAATGGTATTGGTAAAGTAGGTTTAGTAGAAACTGAATTTGGTTTCCACGTAATTAAAGTTACTGATAAACAAGACGGAATTCGTTTAGCAACTGTTGCTCAAAAAGTAGAGGCTTCTGAGGCTACTGCTGATAAAATATTTACGCAAGCTACAAAACTAGAAATGGATGCTGCTGATAAAGATCTTAATGCAGTTGCAAAAACATTAGGATTAAAAGTTGCTCCTGCAGTTTCTGTAAAAGGATTAGATGAGAATTTTGGTTCTCTTGGAAATCAAAGAACAATTGTTCGTTGGGCTTTTGAAAAAGGAGTAAAAGTTGGTGATGTAAAACGTTTTGAGGTTGCTAATGTTGGTCACGTTATTGCTAAATTGAAAAGCATTGACGATTCTGGACTAATTGCAGTTTCTGTTGCAAGACCTTACGTTGAGTCTATTTTGAAAAACAAAAAGAAAGCAGAATTAATCAAAGCTAAAATGAATGGTTCTTCTCTTGAAGCTATTGCAAAAGCAGTGGGAGGAACAGTACAGCAAGCTAAAGGATTAACTATGGAAAATACCATGTTGCCGAGCGTAGGTCCAGAACCAAAAGTAGTAGGTAATGCATTTGCATTAGCAACTAACAAACTTTCTGCACCAATTGAAGGTAATACAGGAGTTTATGTGGTAAAAAATGTAGGAGTTGTAAAAGCGCCAGCCTTAAAAAGCCATGCTGCTTATGTTACAAAACTTAAAACTCAAAGTGCATCAGATGCTAATAGAGTTATTCCTGCTCTTAAAGAAAACGCAAAAATTGAAGATAACAGAATGGATTTTAATTACTAATCCAAGCTGATCAAATATAAAAAAACCCGATGCTGACAAAGTATCGGGTTTTTTTTATGAATATAAATGATGAGCTACAAGATCATCTCCTCATAAGGAATTACAGTCTCATATCCTTTTGACTTGAAATAAGCGGTTGGGTTATGTTCTGATACTGCCATTACAAAATCTCCTCCCCAAGCGCCAAGGCTTTTTACAACACCATCAAAATCTGGAAATGAAGTATCTTTCACTATTGTAGTTTCTAAAATGGAACTCAAATGGGTTTCGTGTTGTGCCAGAGCATCCATAAATGGTAAAAGAGTTGAAGCATTGTAAACTGCAGTTGTAAGTTGGTTGTTTTTTACTATTGTTTCGGCTAAGTTGTTTTTTTTATTTTTTTGATAGGCTGCAATAGCTGTTTTACTATTTTGCTTTTTATTGAGATACACAAAATAAATATTTTTTGTAAATTCAGGATTGAATTCAATTTGTTTAACGGTTGGATTGCCGTCATTTATCTGAAAAAGAATAGGCGTATCATTTTGTGCGCAAGCAATATCGTATCCGCTACCTCCAAAGCTATTTTTTAACAACGTGAAGGCATCAATTTGTAACCATTGGGCAATGTTGTTAATTAAAGTAGATGACGTTCCTAAGCCCCAATTTTTAGGAAAACTGAGTTCAGTAGTAACAGTGTATCCATTAGCATTGAGAATGAATTCAGGATTCAATTTATAAGCTTCGTGTAAAATAGTGGTGAGTGTACTTTTTACAGTTTCCGTTTGATCTTTAGTCCCATTAGTAATATCAGAAAATGAAAGCGTGTCTTGAAACCATATTTGACCATCAAAGTCATAACTTATCCAAACTATTTCATTGTTTTTACTTGTTTCTACACAAAGATTTTGTCCTTGTTTTGTTGGCAATGCAAAGGCTTGTGCGCTATCAAGAACAAGATATTCTCCTGTTATTAAAAGTTTACCATTACTATAAAATGTTTTTTTCATCAGTATTGTTTTAATCCAAATCAAGGTTTTTAATTTTGATTGGAAAATCAAAAATCAATCTTATTTTCTTAGGCTTTCAATAAAGGAAACTACGGCGCTATGAGAAACAGCATTCTTCTTGAAATGATTTTGAATCAAAAGACGTTCTTCATTGCTGGCCTCAAATTGATTGATTATATTATTTAAGTGCATTTTCATGTGACCTTCTTGAATGCCGGTGGTAGTCAACGAACGCAAGGCTGCAAAATTTTGTGCTAACCCTGCAACTGCAACATATTGCATGAGTTCTTGTGCAGAAGGTTTTTCTAGCATTTCGAGAGAAAGTTTTACAAGAGGATGCAGCGATGTTAACCCTCCAACGGTTCCTAATGCTAACGGAATCTCCAACCAAAAAGTAAAAATTCCATCTTCTATTTTGGCATGGGAAAGACTAGAATAGGTTCCGTTACGGGAAGCATAGGCGTGAATTCCGGCTTCAACCGCACGGAAATCATTACCTGTAGCCAGTACAACCGCGTCCACTCCGTTCATGATTCCTTTATTATGAGTAACAGCACGGTATGGTTCTATTTCGGCAATTTGAACAGCTTGCACAAATTTCTCTGCAAATACCTGTGGGTTTGGTATTTGTTTTTCATCTAATTCAGCAACAAGACATGAAACTTCAGCTCTTACAATGCAATTTGGCACATAATTTGAAAGAATACTCATTACTACTTCAATTTCTTTCTCTGACGTTGAGAATAAATCATAGTGTTGTGCTTCTTCTTTTAAGGTTTTGGAAAATTGTTCCAAACACGAATTTATAAAATTAGCACCCATGCTATCTTTAGTATCAAAAGTAGCATGTAACTGGTAATAGTTTGGTAATAAATCAGTTTTATCTTTTAGAATTATATCGGTAATTCCACCGCCGCGTTTTTGCATATTAGCGGTGATAGACTCTGTTTCGGAGAAAAATTTATTTTTGTTTTGAGCAAAAAACAGGCTTAGTTTAGATACATCACCTTTGAATATAAAATGAACTTGGCCAATTTTTTCAGTATTGATGACCGAAGTTTTAAAACCTCCTCGTGTAGCCCAGAATTTGGCAGCTTTGGATGCTGCTGCTACGACAGAGCTTTCCTCAATAGCCATTGGGATGGTGCGGTACTTGCCGTTTATCAAAAAATTGGGTGCAATTCCAAGGGGTATATAAAAATTCGTAATCGTGTTTTCTATGAACTCATCATGAAGTTGTTGAATTTTTTCATCGTTGTTCCAATAATTTTTAATTACCGCAATTGCTTCAGATGGATTGGAGAAATATTCTGTTGCAATCCATTTGATTTTTTCTTCTTTTGATAATTTTGAAAATCCACTTATGGTCTTGTTCATTCTCAATTGATTAGGGTGTACTATACTGCAAAGATACGTTATTAGCGGTTTTATTTGCAATCTAAATCATTTCAATAAGAGTGAGTTTTGGCAAGCTGTTTTTACATTTAACATAAAAAATAACTGATTATTGTAATTTTTTCACTAAAATTGACGGTTTTTTATCTCTAATCTAATAGTATGTATTCAAAAAATTATATCGCTTTATTTTTATTTGTTTGTTTTTCGGTTATTGGACAACAAAAAATAACCATTGATGAAATGTACAACGGTACCTTTCGAACCAAAGGAATGGATGAATTGCAATCCTTAAAAAACACGAATCAATACACTGTTTTAAACGTAGATATGCAATCTAGGAGTATGCAAATTGATTTATATGATTTTGCAACTTTAAAGAAAACGGTAACTTTAATTGATACTAAATCACATCAAGAGTTGGCTAGTGGAATAGACAGTTATTCCTTTGATGCTTCAGAAAAAATGATATTACTGGCTTGTAATTCCAATCAAATTTTTCGTCATTCATTTACAGCCGATTATTATTTGTACGATATAACTACAAAAAAGTTGAAAAAACTTTTTGATTTTCAAGTTCAAGAGCCAACCTTTTCACCTGATGGAAAAAAAATTGCTTATGCTAGAGAGAATAATCTGTATGTTTATGATCTAGCTACTGCTAAATCTACTGCTATAACAACAGACGGACAAAAAAATAGTATCATAAACGGAATTACAGACTGGGTTTACGAAGAAGAATTTGCTTTTGTGAAAGCTTTTGACTGGAGTACTGATAGTAAAAAAGTAGCTTACATCCGTTTTGATGAAAGTAAAGTACCTGAATTCTCTATGTCTATGTTTGCTAAAGATTTATATCCTACAATGCAAACTTTTAAATATCCAAAAGCAGGTGAAAAAAATGCAGTAGTATCTTTACATATTTATGATGTAGATGCAAATGCAGGAAAAAATATAAAGCTGGACAATTATAATGACTTTTATATTGCCAGATTAAAATGGACAAATGACAGTAATCTTGTTTCGGCTCAGGTTTTAAACCGTCATCAAGATAATTTAGATTTAATCTTTGTTGATGCCACAGCTGGAACTACAAAAGTAGTTTTGAATGAAAAGGACAAAGCCTATGTTGATGTTACTGATAATTTGACTTTTCTTAAAGACAATAGTTTTATTTGGACGAGTGAAAAAAATGGTTTTAATCATATTTACTTATATGACAAAAATGGAAGTTTAAAAAATCAGGTTACCAATGGAAATTGGGAAGTAACTAATTATTATGGATATGATGAAAAGACTAATTCGGTTTTTTATCAATCTGTAGAAAACGGTTCCATTAATAGAGATGTATATAAAGTTTTGCTTAATGGCAAAGGAAAAGTACGACTGTCTCAAAACACAGGTACTAATGCAGCTACTTTTAGTCCAAATTTTCAATACTACATCAATACATATTCTAGCGTTTCGCAGCCTACTACTTATACTTTAAATGAAGCCAAGGCAGGAAAACAAATTCAAGTAATAGAAAATAACGAGGCTCTTGCAACCAAATTAAAGAAATACGACCTACCTGCCAAAGAGTTTTTTGTCTTGAAAACAGAAAAAGGAATAGAATTGAATGCATGGATTATAAAACCTAAAGATTTTGATCCAAACAAGAAATATCCAGTATTCATGTACCAATATTCAGGTCCTGGATCTCAACAAGTAAATAATGAATGGAACAGTACTGATGATTACTGGTTCATGATGTTGTCACAACAAGGGTATATTGTGGCTTGTGTTGACGGACGAGGAACCGGTTTTAAAGGCGCCGATTTTAAAAAAGTGACTCAATTGCAGCTAGGTAAGTACGAGGTAGAGGATCAAATTGATGCTGCCAAAGTAATAGGTAATTATTCATTTGTAGATAAATCTAGAATTGGTATATTTGGCTGGTCTTATGGTGGTTTTATGGCCTCAAATTGTATTTTAAAAGGCAATGATGTTTTCAAGATGGCAATTGCTGTGGCACCTGTTACCAACTGGCGTTTTTACGATAGCGTATACACAGAGCGTTACATGCAAACTCCACAAGAAAACGCTAGTGGATATGATGATAATTCCCCTATAAACCACGTGAATAAATTAAAAGGAAAGTACTTGTTGATTCATGGATCTGGAGATGATAATGTACACGTTCAAAATGCTATGCAAATGATGGAGGCTTTGATACAAGCCAATAAGCAATTTGATTCTCAGATATATCCGGATAATAACCACGGAATTTATGGTGGTAAAACTAGAGTTCAATTGTATACAAAAATGACGAATTTCATTAAAGAGAATTTATAATAGCGATAATTAAAAAACAAACCAAATTAATAAAAATGAGTGAAACAGCAGTAAAAACAGGACATCCAAAAGGACTTTGGGTATTATTTGGAACCGAAATGTGGGAGCGATTCAATTTCTATGGAATGCGAGCTATCTTAACCTTGTTTTTGGTAAATTCATTGATGATGAAAGAAGAAGATGCTTCCTTGATTTACGGTGGATTTTTAGGACTGTGTTATTTAACTCCTATGTTAGGTGGATTTATTGCCGATAGATTTTTTGGAAACAGAAATTGTATTTTACTTGGCGGATTGATGATGGCTGTGGGGCAATTTTTATTGTTTACTAGTGCCTCAGTTTTTGGTTCCAATTTGAGTTTAGCAAATATACTCATGTGGTCAGCACTAGGTATTATAATTTTTGGAAATGGTTTTTTTAAGCCAAATATTTCTTCTATGGTTGGGAGTTTGTATCCAAAACAAGAAAAGACAAAATTGGATACAGCTTTTACTATTTTTTATATGGGTATCAACTTAGGAGCTTTCTTAGGTCAAACAATTTGTCCTTACCTTGGGGATGAAGTTGTAAATGGAGTGCAAAATGTTCACGCGTTTAAATGGGGATTTTTAGCAGCATCAGTTGCTATGTTAATTGGTACAGCGGTTTTTTACATTTTGAAAAATAAATATGTAGTTACTCCAGAAGGTAAGCCACTTGGGGGATTGCCAAAATACAATGATAATTCAGATTACGAAGAAGGGGAATCACAAACAGCTGTTTTCTCAACAAAATCATTAATTGGAGCTTTTATAGCTTTTGTAGCTTTGTTTTTTGCTTTTAGATTTCTGTTAGATGGAGACAATTTTATTAAAACAATTATTTATCCAATCATTTATGCAAGTGGATTAACGCTTGCAGGACTTATTGTATCAGACAGTTCATTAACTAAAGTTGAAAGAGATAGAATTTTTGTTATTTACATCGTTGGTTTCTTTATCATATTTTTCTGGGCTGCATTTGAGCAAGCTGGTTCTTCTTTAACATTTATTGCAGCAAATCAAACAGATAGAACTTTCATGTTTGGATGGCAAATGCCCGCTTCAATGGTTCAAGTTTTTAATGGAATTTTTGTTTTTGGTTTTGCATTACCATTCAGTATTTTGTGGGATAAATTAAGAGCTAACGGGAAAGAACCTTTGTCTACAGTAAAACAAGCCATTGGTTTAGGATTGATTGCCTTGAGTTATTTTATTATTGCTTATAACGTTAAAGATTTAGGAAATAGCGGGTTATTAGCTATCAAATGGTTAATTCTTTTGTATTTAATTCAAACTTTTGCTGAATTGTGTTTATCTCCAATTGGTTTGTCATTAGTAGGTAAATTGTCGCCAAAACGTTTTGCTTCATTATTATTTGGAGTTTTCTTCTTGTCAAATGCTGCTGGTTATGCATTGTCGGGAACTTTAGGTTCAATTATGCCTGCTACCGGAGACAAATTTTTGAAAGCAGAAAAGTTAGGTATTAATTTACAAGGAGTTTTAGACAAAACAATAACACCATCAGCAGAGCAGTTGGTTCTTTTAGAAAAAAATCAAATTAGCCCAACTAATCCTGTTTTTGCTGGTTTTGAAATTCATAATTTATTTGAATTTTTTATGGTATTTGTTGTTTTAACAGGAGTTGCAGCAGTAATATTATTTGCTTTAACGCCAGTAATCAAAAAAATGATGCACGGTGTGCGTTAATTAATTTCTAAAAAATAGTTGTATATCTTTCAAACCTGCAATTCGCCACTGTGAACTTGTAGGTTTGTTTTTTTAAATTGTATTATTATGTGGAAAAGTCATCCTAAAGCCTTGCCTTATTTGTTTTTGTCCGAAATGTGGGAACGTTTTGGTTATTATTTAATGATCGGAATTTTTACCTTATATCTAAAAGATGTTGAGGCTGGATTTGCCATGACGGAGAAAGAAGCTTCTGATTTATATGGAACTTTCATTGCTTTGGTATTTTTAACACCATTTATTGGAGGATTAATTGCCGATAGATATTTAGGATATAAAAAGTCAATCGTGATGGGTGGTATCATGATGGGGGCCGGTTATTTTATGATGGGAATTCATAGTTTGCCTATGTTATATGTAGCCATGACATTAGTTATTGTAGGTAACGGATTCTTTAAGCCTAATATTTCAACGTTATTAGGTAATTTTTACAACGAAGATCAATATAAAGAAAAGAAAGACGAAGGGTACAATATTTTCTATATGGGGATAAATGTTGGTGCTTTTATTTGTAATTTTTTTGGTGCGGCTTTGCAAATTTTATTAGGATGGCAGTATGCTTTTATGGCTGCTGGTTTAGGAATGTTTATAGGTGTAATAGTTTTTCTTCTGGGAACTAAGCACTATGGTGATAAAACCGAAAAGAAAGGAATTCAAGAAGGGGATATGCCTTTTTCAAAAATTGTATTGTACATTTTAGTTCCATCGGTAGTTTTTGGGGTAATAGGTTGGTTAATCAAAGGGGTGCAGTCTGATATGAATTTAGACAGTTCTATTTTTGGATCTGATAGTACTGATGCATTTATTTTTGCTTGTCTGCCCGTAATTTACTTTTATGGAAGTTTGTATTTTAAAGCAAAACCTGAAGAGAAAAGACCAATTGGTGCATTACTTTCCATATTTGCAGTAGTGATTTTATTTTGGGCTGTTTTTAAATTAAATGGGTCGGCATTAACAACTTGGGCTGATAGATATACTGATAGAGAAATTACAGGTACTACACAAGTTGTTTTTAGTAATTTAAAATTAGCTAAAGACATTGAATATAAAAAGGACTCAACAGAATTGTACGATGCTAGTTTTAGATTGCAAAAAGAAAACGGTGCCGTTAAAAAAGTTGTAGATTATCCAGTATATTTTAGAAATGTAGCAAAAAGTAAAACACCTCAAGAAGGTTCGACAGTTTCTATTTGGGCTACAAATTTGAGTCAATCTATCAATCCAGGTTGGGTTATTATTTTGACGCCACTTGTTGTTGCTTTTTTTACGTTTTTAAGAAGCAGAAAAAAAGAACCTTCAACACCAACAAAAATTGCATTCGGATTGTTAATATCGGCATTGTCTGTTTTGGTAATGATTGCTGCTGTTCACATTGGTAGTAACGGAATGGAGAAAGTGTCTGTATGGTGGCTTGTTGCAAATTACGGAATCATAACCATTGGAGAATTATTTCTCAGTCCAATGGGATTGTCAATTGTCTCTAAATTGTCTCCTAAAAACATCACTGCTTTAATGATGGGTGGATGGTTTTTATCTACATCCATTGGAAATAAATTATCTGGAGTTTTGGCAAGTATGTGGGATCAATATGACGATAAGGCTAATTTCTTTTGGGTTAATTTTGCCTTGCTTATGTTTGCGACACTTTTAATGTTTGCTTTAGTTAAAAATTTAAATAAAGTAATGAAAGACCACGGAATTAATTAAGGTATGGAAATCAATCAGTCATTTGAAGAAATTCAAAGTTTTAAAGGAAAGTATCCAAAACAATTGTGGTATTTATTTTTTAGCGAAATGTGGGAACGGTTTTGTTTCTACGGTATGCGTGGTATGCTCGTGGTTTTCATGGTGAATCATTTAGCTATGAATGAAACGGTAGCTAACCTGCAATATGGTGCTACTCAAGCTTGGGTATATGCCTTTACATTTATTGGAGGATTATTTGCTGATAAAATTTTAGGTTTAAGAAAGTCACTTTTTTGGGGTGGAATTTTAATGATTGTAGGGAGTGTTATTCTGGCCATTGATCCTAAGAATTTGTTCTTTATTGGTTTGGGTTTCACAATTGTTGGAACGGGTTTTTTTAAACCCAACATCTCATCAATGGTGGGACAGTTATATAAAAATGACGATCCACGCAGAGATGCTGGTTTTTCATTCTTTTATATGGGTGTAAATCTTGGAGCATTGATTGGTGGTTATATTTGTATTGCTGTAGCCGAAGGGTCTATGTGGCAATCTTTAGTTCCAGAAAATTTAAGATGGAATGTAGGCTTTGGGTTTGCCGCGGTTGTGATGATTATAAGCTTGCTAACCTTTACTCAAACTCAAAAAAGTTTAGGCCCAATAGGACTTTCTCCCTTGATGGATATTGACAAATCAAAGAAAAAAAACTTTGAAATAGCAACTTATATAGGTTCACTTTGTATTATTCCAGTAATAATAATTATGGTTGCAAATACCCAGTATACTGATTATTTTATGATTTTTATTGGTCCTGCCTCTATATTGTATTTGTTTTATGAAATGAAGAATTTTTCTTTAGCAGAAAATAAAAAGCTTTTAGCTGCTTTAGTGTTTATCATTTTCTCAATCTTCTTTTGGGCTTTTTTTGAGCAAAGTGGAGGTTCTTTAAGCTTATTTGCTGCAAATAATTTAAACAATGATATTTTAGGAGTTGAATTAAGTCCAAATGGAGTAAACAATGCAGCCAATTCGTTTTTTGTTATTGGTTTTGCAGCATTAGTGGGCTTGGTTTGGTTGTGGATGGCGAAAAGAAAGATAGAACCTAATACAGTTATTAAATTCGGTTTGGCCTTTGTATTTCTTGCTGGAGGTTTTTGGATATTTTATTACACTAAATTCTTTGCTGATTTAAACGGAAGAACCTCATTAGGAGTTTTTACTTTTGGTTGGTTTATCATCACATTTGGAGAATTGTGTTTATCACCAATAGGAATGTCAGCAATGACTAAACTGTCTCCACAAAAAACACAAGCCGTAATCATGGGGATGTGGTTTCTAGCTAGTGCGTATGGGCAGTATTTTGCTGGAATATTAGGTGCAAATATTGCAGAAGCATCTGAAAATGCATCCAACTTAGACAAACTTTACGTATATGCTGATGGGTATTACCAATTGGGGATTTATGCTTTAATTGCAGGTTTAGTTTTGATTTTAAGTTCGCCACTCATTAAAAAATTAATGCAGGAAGTAAAGTAGTAGCTATTTTTTTGGTACTATTTTTGAATATATTTGTAAAAAATAAAACACAATGAAAAAAATTATAATTACGCTTTTGCTGATAACTTTTTCAGTTGCTACGCAAGCACAAGAGTTGGTTTGGGAAACTAATATTAACAAGGCAATGGAAGTTTCAACCAAAACCAAAAAACCGATGTTGTTGTTTTTTACAGGAAGTGACTGGTGTGGCTGGTGTATTAGGTTGCAAAAAGAAGTACTTAAAACACCTGAATTTTCAAAATGGGCAAATGATAATGTAGTATTGGTTGAACTTGATTTTCCTAGAAAGTCTACCCAAACAGAGGAAATTAAAAAACAGAATAATGAATTGCAAATGGCTTTTGGTATACAAGGTTTTCCAACAGTACATTTTGTAAATGCTAAAACAGTTGATGGTAAGGTTAATTTTGAAGGTTTAGGAAGTACGGGATATGTTGCCGGAGGACCAGCAGCCTGGTTAACAGAAGCTAATAAAATTTTAAAAAAGTAATTTGGTAAGGTTTTGTTGTTTTGTAAAGATTAATTGAATATAAATCTTCTTTTTATTGTTGATTATTCTGTTTTTTTGTTATTTTTATAAAAACTTTTTAAGACCTACATTATGATTAAGAATTTACTTTTTGTGTTTATACTTTCGTATAGCTTTAATATGAATGCCCAATCCTTGAATTGGTTAACAGATGTAAATGCTGCTATTGAAATTAGTAATAAAGAAAACAAGCCTTTATTATTGTTATTTGCAGATAAAAATGCTTCAAATACCCTGTTGTTTTCTCAGGTTTTAAATACTCTTGATTTTGCTTTATGGTCTAGGGATAACGTAGTAATTGTTAAAATTGATCTCACCCAAGGTGATGGGAATGAGTATATTGATCGTAACTTAAATTTAAAAAGCGCTTTTGGTGTGGATGTTATTCCTTCAATATGTTTTGCAAGAGCTAGTTCTAGAAAAGGTAAGATTAATTACCAGTTGATAGGTAAAATGGCTTACGAATCTGGAGGTGTAAAGACCTGGTTAGCTGATGTTAAAACGCTTTTAACAGTTGCCGAAGAATAATTAATTCTAATTTACTTAATACTATAATATCCCTTTTCACGCGTCATGTGAAAAGGGATTTTTTGTTTGTCACAACTCTTTTTCCAAGTTTGTTGTATATACTTAAAGTTAGATCCATCTGCTACAACCATTTTGGGTTTTAACTCCAGTAACACACGGTCTAAATTTACTTTTGTTGATTGTGTTAATAGCAAAACATCGGGATTTATATTTGCGATAAGTTGATTAGCGCTGTCTAATACAAAAATTCTTTTTCCCTGGAAATAGATGAAGTTCCTTAAAGACTGTTTTTTTTCTATAATACCATTAGTACTCAATAGGTATGTTTTTAAGTTACTTTTTGCTTTGTTTACTTTGTTAGTGTTGCTATATATCTCGCAAATAGTCCCTTTTTTTATAGTAATTAACGTCTCCTTGGGTAAATGAAAAACAATTAATTCGCTATTTTTTGAGTCTTGCCAGCGGGTGTAGATGCACGCTCCTTGCATTACTATAATTGAGGTCAACACTCCAACTAATTTATGGAAATTTGGTTTTTTAACCCAAAGTACAATACAAATTAAAGAGGCGTAAGCGCTAAGTAACATGAATAAGTGTAGTGGTATATCCTTAATGATGAACTGTTCATAGGAGGCAATACTATGGATGATTTTATTTAGAAAATAGATGCTCCATTCAAACAATTGAGCTAAAAATTGTGGTGCATCATATAAAGCAGCGCAAAGCATTACGAGAACCCCAATTATCATTATTCCCCCTAACAATGGTATTACTATTAGATTGGTTATAAAAAAGAGTCCTGGAAATTGATGGAAATAATAAATACTTAATGGAAGGGTGCCAATTTGTGCTGCAAATGATACGGTTAAAATATCCCAAAAATATTTTGTTAATTTATTTTTTGGTTGATATAACAGGTTTAACATTGGCTGTAGCCAAATTATAAAAAATAGCGCTAAATAGCTTAGTTGAAATCCTACGTCAAATAAAAATGAAGGTTCAAAAAGTAAAATTATTAGTATGGAAACGATTAAGGTATGATAGATGTTTACGCTGCGTCTAAGATGGCTTCCAATTGCAATAAAAGAGAACATTGTCACAGAGCGTACCACTGATGGTGCTAATCCAGCAAGTATACCAAACAAAATAAGTGATGTTAATATAATAAATAGTTTTAGCCATGAACCTTTTTTGTTGTTTGGTATAGGTTTTAAAATCAATGTCATAAACATTAGTATGAAACCGATATGAAGGCCTGAAACGGATAGGATATGTACAGCACCTGCATATTGATAGTCTTTAATTATATCTGGTGCGATGTCTTGTTGTTGCCCAAGTATGAGTGCCATGGCAACTTGTAGTTCTTCATCGTTAAAATTATTATTTTGTAAGTTTTTTAAAATGCGTGTTCTTAATGCATCCGAGTAATACCAAAGATCCTTTTTTAATTGTTTTGCAATTTTTATGGCGTTACTAGATGTGTATATTTGACCATAAATATGTTTGTTCTCTAAATACTTTCCATAGTCAAATTGATAAGGATTTTTGGGTGAAGTGTTGGGGTGTATTGAGGTTTTTAACTGAATTATATTACCTACTTTTAATGCTTTTTGGATACTGTCATTATTAATGTTCAGGACTATTTTACCTGTTTTAGTTTCATTGTTAATGTGAGTGAGTATTGCTACATACCGATCACTAAATGAAGTTTTTTTTAATTTTTCTCTAATGATTAATGTATATGTTTTTTCTTGTTGGAATACATTTTTAACTTGTAAATAGTGACTCTCTTTGAAACTATCAGAATGTATGCGTTGCGTTGAAACTCCAATTAATCCTGCTAAAAACAATATACTTATCCCAAATAATGGTGCTGCTTTTTTATTTTTTTTGAGAAAAAAGTATTGTACTCCTAATCCAATAAGTGAAAGTAGTATTGCTGAAAAAATATATTTTGTGGGCAAAAAAATATAATGAGACAAAATAAGTCCTATTATAAAACCAATTGTAATTTTTATCAGTGGGAAATGCAGCACTTTCATAACTCTAAAGTACACATTTTAAACAAGTAAGAGCTGTTTTTTAGTAAGAAAATTGTAAAATTAAAAAAGTCTATTGGCTTGAACAAAATTCTTTTTATAGTAAGGCTCCTTAGTAGAGGATACAATTACACCTTTTGAAGTAGAGGAGTGAATAAATTTAATTTCCTCATCAGAGGTATCAATTACAATGCCCACGTGGTCTATGGTCTTATTTTTGTTGTTTGAAAAAAACACTAAATCTCCTTTATTGACTTTGTCTTTTTTTATATTAAGAACTACTCCAGTTTTGGATAATTGGAGTGAATTATGAGGTAAAATAATATCTTGTTGTTTGAATAGGGTGATAATTAATCCAGAGCAGTCAAAACCTTTTGTATTAGTTCCTCCATATTTGTAGGGAGATCCAAGTGCTTTGTGAGCATTTTCTACCACCGACTGTACTATTTTTTCAATCTTTTTTTTATCAGTTGAAGATTTGATTTCTTTATAACCAATTTTTTTCGACGTTGAACTATAATTTTTAGGTGCACAACTGTAACTAAAAATCATAATAACAACAATTGTCATACTGAATCTTAGTAGTTGTTTTATTAATGTGTATGAAGTTATGAAGTTCAATTTAAAATAAATCTTTTACAATTAAAGCTGCTGTTTTTTCACTGGCACCACGACCACCTAATTTCTTTTCAAGAAGTATGTATTTTTCTAAAATAGTATTGCGTTTTTCGGTTTTCAAGATTTTGTACAACTCTTCTTTGATGCGTTTGGAATTGCATTCATCTTGAATTAGTTCTGTAACTACCTCTTCGTCCATAATGAGGTTGACTAATGAAATGTATTTTAATGTAATGATTCTTTTTGCAATTTGATAAGATATCCAATTGCCTTTGTAGCATACTACTTCCGGTACTTTAAATAAAGCCGTTTCAAGCGTAGCTGTTCCTGATGTTACTAAAGCAGCTGTAGCATTTTGTAATAAATCATAGGTTTTATTTGCTACAAACTGGATGTTACTTTGTGTTATAGATGGGGTATAAAAAGAGAATTCCTGACTAGGAGCCCCAGCAATTACAAATTGATATTCAGGAAAATCATTAGAAACACTGAGCATGATTTGCAGCATTTTTGTAATTTCTTGTTTTCTACTTCCAGGAAGAATTGCTATAATTGGTTTGTCACTCAGATTGTTTTCTTTTCTAAAATCTATTTCAGTAACATTCGATTTGTTTTGAATGGCATCTATTAAAGGATGCCCTACAAAATCAACTGGATATTGGTGTTTTTCTTCGTAGAATTTTTTCTCAAAAGGTAATATAACATACATCTTATCAATGTCTCTTTTGATATCGGTAATTCTGCTTTCTTTCCAAGCCCATATTTGTGGAGAAATATAGTAATGTGTTTTGATTCCTAGTTTTTTTGCCCACTTTGCAATTCGGAGATTAAATCCAGGGTAGTCTATAAAAATCAACACATCAGGTTGGAAGTTCTGAATGTCCTTTTTACAAATGGTAATGTTGTTTAAAATCGTTTTTAAATTGAATACAACCTCAATAAAACCCATAAAGGCAAGATCGCGATAGTGTTTTACTAAGGTGCCGCCTACGTTTTGCATTAAATCACCTCCCCAAAAACGAATTTCTGCTTGTGGATCTTTTTTGAAAAGCTCTTTCATTAAGTTAGAGCCGTGTAAATCTCCAGAGGCTTCACCTGCAATTATGTAATATTTCATGTTTGTAAAAGCTAAATTTAAAAAATGAATTCTGTTTTTATATTACTAAGGTTAAAATGGCTAAAGCAATAACTGAAAACACAATTCCCTGCGCGATTTTTTCTCTGTTTAATTTTAGAGCTACCCCAAATGCTCCCAGTGTCAAAACACATCCCAATGTGATGATTTTCCCAAGATTTCCTTGAGATTTTAAGATCTGAATGCCTGCAATAAAATGGTAATCTGTAAAAAAATACATAAAAATAAAACTGCCTAAAACTGTAGTCAAAAGTCCTATTATAAATCCTAAGAGTATATCTTTATTCTTCATTCCATGAAAAGGTGTTAAGTTGTTGAATGGCGTGATGCGCTGTTAAGTCAAATTGTACTGGTACTACGGATATGTATCCGTTTTTTAATGCCCACTCATCAGTATCTTCTCCATGATCTTGATTAACAAATTCTCCGGCTAGCCAGTAATAATCTCGGCCTTGTGGTGTTTTGCGCTTGTCAAATTTTTCTACCCAAATGGCTTTTGCTTGTCGGCATACTCGTATTCCTTTTATGTTTTCTTCTTGTAGTTTTGGGAAATTAACATTCAGTAATACACCTTCGGGCAAACCATTTTCAAGAACTTGTAGAGCAATCTTACGAATAAAGTTTTTGATGGCATCAAAATTTGCATTCCAATCATAATCCAAAAGTGAAAATCCTATAGCGGGTATACCTTCAATTCCCGCTTCCATGGCAGCACTCATGGTGCCTGAGTAAATAACATTGATGGATGAATTTGAACCATGATTTACTCCAGAAACACAAAGATCCGGTTTTCTTTCTAAGATTTCATTAACGGCAAGTTTAACACAATCTACTGGAGTTCCAGAGCAACTGTATTCTAAAAAGGGGTCGGTGTCTTTGGATATTTTATTTAGGTATAAGGTGCTGTTTATGGTAATGGCGTGTCCCATAGCACTTTGAGGTTTGTCTGGTGCTACAACAACAATCTCGCCAATTTCTTGCATTACAGCTATTAAAGCTCTCAATCCCGGTGCCGATATGCCATCGTCATTAGTAATAAGTATCAGCGGCTTGTTTTTTTTCATTTACTTAAAATTAAAAAAAAGAATATTTATTTAAATTAATAACAAATGTAATGACTGAAACTGGTAAAAACTGAACTAAATGTAAAAATTTAATATCAATTGAACTTTCATTTCATTAGAATAAAACATTTTATATCTTTAACAAAAATTTATGG
>NZ_MTCA01000176.1:0-6496 GCF_002150205.1 Flavobacterium sp. FPG59
GTTCTATTTCGTGCAAAACAAAATTCTTTACTTTCTGAATTATAGAAGCATCATTAATATTTTGAAGTAAATCAATTAAAAAAGATTTTTCAGTTTGAACACTCATAATCAATATTTTATATCAAATATACTAAAAATTGGCATAAAAAAATGCCATTAACTTTTGAATAGAATTTTAAACTACCTCATACCTAGCATAAGCATCCTGAATTTCATCTAAAGCTACAAAAAGCTCCTCGGGGCGATCTAGGGTAACTAATTTTTGTTTGTGGGTTTTAAAAGAATGGATTCCTTTGAAATAATTGGTGTAATGCGGACGTGTTTCCACAATTCCTAATCGTTCGCCTTTCCAGTCCATGGCCCAAGTAAGGTGATTGCGCACGGCTTCTACTCTATCAATAACGGTAGGTTTTGCTAGGTGTTCTCCTGTTTTGAAGTAATGTTTGATTTCGTCAAAAATCCAAGGATAACCAATAGCGGCGCGACCAATCATGATTCCGTCAATGCCGTATTCATTTTTATACTGTAATGCTTTCTCTGGAGAATCAATATCGCCATTACCGAAAATAGGCATCGTAATTCTTGGATTGTTTTTTACTCGCGCTATGTGTGACCAATCGGAGTGCCCCTTGTACATTTGAGCACGTGTTCTAGCGTGAATACTCAATGCAGCAACACCAATATCTTGCAAACGTTCAGCAACCTCATCAATATTGATAGAATTATCATCCCAACCCAAACGCGTTTTCACCGTTACTGGCAAATGAGTACTATCAATAACGGCTTTGGTTAACCGAATCATTAAGTCAACATCTTTTAAAACACCAGCACCGGCACCTTTGCAGACTACTTTTTTGACAGGGCAGCCAAAGTTGATATCAATAAGATCTGGATTTACGGTAGAGACAATTTTAGAAGACAAGGCCATTGCCTCTTCATCTCCACCAAAAATCTGGATCCCCACAGGTCGCTCGTAATCAAAAATATCCAATTTCATTCGGCTTTTGATGGCATCACGAATTAAACCTTCTGATGAGATAAACTCTGAATACATCATATCAGCACCATGCATTTTGCACAATCTACGAAACGGCGGATCGCTTACATCTTCCATTGGAGCAAGAAGTAAGGGAAAATCCGGTAAAACAATATGGTCGCCTATTTTAATCAAGGTGTTTTATTTTTTTGCAAAGATAAAAAAATTAGACCGATAATTTTGGAACTATCAAGAGATTAAGACACCAGAAGTCATACTTGCAAAATTTTGACATTGGTTTACAAAAAATAATTATTTTTACGAAAACTACAAGATGCTTTTTCAATTTGGCTTTTACAGTTCCGTTTTACTTATTTCGTTTACGCAAGGAATTGTTTACAGCGTTTTATTACTTGCTAAAGCTATTAAAACCGACAATAAATCGAATTATTGGCTGAGTTTTTTCATTTTTCTTTGTAGCCTCTATATTGCACCTTGGATGCTTGGTTTTGCAGGCTGGTATGACAATCAACCCTATCGGGATATTTTATTTTACACTCCTTTTCAACACCTTTTATGGATAGGTCCGATCATCTTTTTTTACACCCAAAGTTTACTGAATCCCTCATTTAAATTTTCGAAAAAAGAAGCATTACATATTCTGCCAGGATTGCTGTATCTTGTGTACATCATGGCTATTTGGATTTACGACCGATTCATTTTTGGGGATTATTATTTCTACGAAAACGGAATCGACAAAGACTTTGAGAAATGGTATCAAAAACTAGGTTTATTCTCGATGATTGTGTACTTTATTTTGAGTATTCGATATTATAATGTTTACAAAAGACTGATGTTTCAGGTGGTGAGTTATGCCGATTCGGTTTTGTTTAAATGGATTCAAACGTATTTGATTGCTTTTTTAGTGATGCTGCTTTTACCACTTGTTTTTGATGGTGTTGAATACTTTTTACCAGAGATGAAGTCGTATCAAGGTAGTTGGTGGTTTTATCTTTCCTTCTCGATTGTGATGTACTACATTGCCATTACGGGATATTCTAATCCTACAAATGCTACGATACCGTTTAAAATGTCTTTTTTTGACAAAAGTCCTATTCTTTTATTGGATAGCAGCAGTGCAGGTAATCTGGAAACGAGCATTAACATTCAATATGAGACTGTTGAAGAAGCTGTTTCGCCCGAAACGGAACATTGGAAATCTAAAATAGAAACCTTAATTCAAGCTGAAAAACTCTATCAAAATCCCGAATTAACGCTTACCGATTTGGGGAAAAAATTAGAAACTAACGCTTCTGTTATTTCTAAAACGATCAATCAAGGGTTTCAAATGAACTTTAATGATTACATCAATAATTTCAGAATTGAAGCGGTTAAAATCAGTCTGACAAATGGCGAGCACAAAAAATCTACCTTGCTAGGAATTGCTTTTGATTGCGGCTTTAATTCGAAAGCTACATTTAACAGAGCTTTCAAAAAAAATACCTCAAAAACACCAAAAGAATATACAGAAAACCTGTAACCTCAATATTTACAATACTTTAAAACATTACTTAGTTAGTCTCAAATCATAATTTGAAGCGATTGGTGCTGATTTATGGCGCAACTTTGCCCTGTTATTAATCACTAAAAAACTAATTATGAAAAAATTAATCTTGGCAATAACGTTGGTCTTCGCTTCAACTTTTGCACACGCACAACTACAAGGATCTGGGAAAACAATCACTAAAAATTACGACTACAAAAATTTCGACAAGCTTTCTTTTGAAGATTTAGATGGAACTATTGAAGTTGAGATTGGCAAACCTTGGAGCATTGCTATAACTATCGATAACAATTTGGAACGTCTCCTGAGTTTTTCAGAAAACGGTTCGGGTAAAGAACTAAAAATTCAATTCAAAGGAAACCAAAATAACAAAATGTATGTTGAAGATACCAATCTAAAAATAAAAATCACGATGCCAGAGGCAAGTGTCATCAAAAACGTTGGCAACAGTAATTTAACCGTTAAAAATGTTTTGGGTCGTTACTTTAGATTAGAAAACACCGGAAATGGCGAAAGTAAAATTAGCGGAACGATTGACGATTTAGATATTGTTAAAGTTGGAAATGGCGATGTAAACGCAGAGAATCTAGTTGCTAAAACAGCAAATTTAAAAAGCACTGGAAACGGAAATCTAACTGTCAATGTCAGTGAAAAACTTATCGCAAAATTAACTGGAAACGGCGATGTTATAAACAAAGGAAAAGCCCAATTTGATTCTAATTCGAAAAAATCAGGTAATGGAGATTTAATTGTCAATTAATAAAAATTCAAAGTTCAATGGCAATGGCAATATCAAAATTCAATAACAATAAGAAAATAAAAAATACAACACTATGAAACTACTTACCAAAATCACTAAACCTGTTTTGTTACCACATTGGTCACAAGATCTATTTATTACTATTCCGCGAATTGTTTGTGGGTACTTGCTGGCTTTTAACTTTGGAGCCGATAAATTTGGAATGCCTTGGTCACCCGTTGATGCTAATTTAGGATTGTTTGAAGTCGCTTTTTGGTTTCCGGGTGATGTAGCAAGTTATGGTGGGATTTTTGCCATTGCTCCAGCTTTTTTTGCTTGGATGGGCGCTTTTGCAGAAGCTGTTGGCGGATTGCTACTGTTATTTGGAATTCAAACTCGTATTGCTTCTTTCTTAGTAATTTGCACCATGCTAGTTGCCATATTTATGCAACAAATACAAAATGGATTGTGGAATTGCCTAGCCGCCATGGGATTTCTTTGGGTAGCGATGTTCTTTTTAATACTAGGTTCAGGACGATTTGGAATTGATTATTTACTAACTAAAAACAAAGCTTAATTATGAAAACTAAAACGATATTTCTAGCACTTGTACTTTCTTTATTCTTGACAAATTGCGTTCAAAAAACCTATAAAAAAACCGTTGTTTTTACTTTGGATGCATCCGAAATGAAAAATGTAAAAAAAGTAGCCATTCGTGGAAAAGACAAACCATTATCTTGGGGTGAAGCTACCGAAATGAAATTGAATGCTACCAATAACACCTATCAAATAACAACCACATTTGTTACCGGCTATAAATTTACAGAAGTAAAATTTGTGGTAAATGACAGTTTAGAATTCGAAAATGACGATAACCGCAGAGTCGTTTTCTCTGAAAAAGACACTACTTATTACAAAGCGAAGTTCAATAAAAGATGAGTCATTGCCTATTTAAGTTTAAGGAACTGCCCAAAAACTATCTTGTAAAACACTGTTTTCATAAAAGAAATCAGCTTTTCTGTTGCCAGTAAAGTCGAGGTATAAAAATTCAAGTTCATAGACGGCACAAGCGACAACCGTGAAATTTTCTTGAAAAATATCACTTTCAATATCTGTGGGCTTTAGGGTCGAAAAACGTTCTTCGTATCCCAATGTTGGATGGTCTGATTTTGAATTGGGTGGTTCCACTGTCATATAACCTAAACGAGCTTGCGGACTGGTTGCCTTCCATCGATCAATTGATAAACCATTATTGTTATGCAAAGTAGCATGTGCTTTGACAACAATTTGAACGCGTTGACGCGCATCGTAAAACAAGAGTGAAATGCGATTGTCTTTTTGTAAATCATAACATTTTCGGGAGCGATTGTCCGTGTGAAAGTAAATGATTTTTTGAATTTCATCTACTTTTCTGTTTACTACAATTCGTAAAGCGGCAGTGTTGTTTTCATTTATGGTACCAACGCACATGGTTCGGAAACCGTTTTTTTTCTTGACTGAACCGTTGACTAATTTTTTCCAAGCTAGTTTTTCTAGCTCTTGTAAGTTGTAAGAAGTGTCGTTTATGGTAATAGAATCTTGTGGTGAAGTAGGCATAAATAGTTGGTAAAAAGTTCAAATCTAACTGCAAGATGCTCTTGTAAATACGAGCAAAAATACAATAAGAAAGACCCCAAATGAGAATTGCTAAAAAATTAAATTTCAATTGCAGTAACATTAGGCATTGTTGAATCTCTCATAAAAAACTTTTAGCCTATATTTGCAAATTAATTGACTCTTAGTGGGGTTTTGCGTGAGGGATAGCAGCGGCATCCTTTTGTGAAGTGCTAACGGAACAAAAGATAAAGCGCATAGCCCGACGGCTTTTTCTGCCGGCACGCCCACAAGTTGACAAGCAAATTTATTGATATTTACTGAAAATGAAACACATAAGGAATTTTTGCATTATTGCACATATTGATCACGGGAAAAGTACGCTTGCAGACCGTTTACTAGGTGCTACACAAACTGTAACTGCTCGTGAAGAAAAGGCGCAATTGCTTGACAATATGGACTTGGAGCGTGAACGTGGTATTACTATTAAAAGTCACGCCATTCAGATGGAGTACACCTACAAGGGTGAGGAATACATCTTGAACTTGATTGACACTCCGGGACACGTTGATTTTTCGTATGAAGTTTCTCGATCTATTGCTGCCTGCGAAGGTGCGCTTTTGATAGTGGATGCAGCGCAGAGTATTCAGGCACAAACGATTTCAAATTTATATCTGGCTTTAGAAAACGACTTGGAAATCATTCCGGTTTTGAACAAAGTAGATTTGCCAAGCGCCAACCCTGAAGAGGTGAGCGATGATATTATTGACTTATTGGGTTGCGACCTAGAGGATATTATTCACGCCTCTGGAAAAACTGGTTTTGGTGTCGATAATATATTAGCAGCAATTATTGAAAAAATTCCTGCTCCAAAAGGAAATGTTGACGAGCCTTTGCAAGCTTTGATTTTTGACTCTCATTACAACCCGTTTAGAGGTATTGAGGTTATTTTTAGAGTGGTAAATGGTGAAATTAAAAAAGGGCAAAAAATTAAATTCATGGCTACTGGCAATGAATATTTTGCTGATGAAATAGGCACTTTGAAACTCAATCAAGTGCCAAAACAAGTGATTTCAGCAGGTGATGTTGGATACTTAATTTCTGGAATTAAAGAGGCGAAAGAAGTAAAAGTAGGTGATACACTTACGGATGCAAAAACGCCAACAACGAATATGATTACGGGTTTTGAGGATGTAAAACCAATGGTTTTTGCCGGTATTTACCCTGTTGATACAGAGGATTATGAAGATTTGCGTGCCTCGATGGAAAAACTACAATTGAACGATGCTTCGCTTGTATTTTTGCCTGAGAGTTCAGCAGCTTTAGGTTTTGGTTTCCGATGTGGATTCTTAGGAATGTTGCACATGGAAATTATCCAAGAACGATTGGAGCGCGAATTTGACATGACCGTAATCACGACGGTTCCTAACGTTTCGTATTTGGCTTACACCAAAAAAGATCCGGAAACACCGTTTATCATTAACAACCCATCTGATTTACCAGAACCATCACGTTTAGACCGTGTAGAGGAGCCTTTTATCAAGGCAACTATCATCACTAAAGCTGATTTTGGGGGTAACGTAATGTTTTTGGGTATTGAAAAACGTGGTGTCATTACCAATCA
>NZ_MTCA01000408.1:0-991 GCF_002150205.1 Flavobacterium sp. FPG59
CATACAAAGTATGTGAGAATTGTGAATAGGAATAATATTTTTTTAATCATTGTAATAATAAGTAGTAGTCAAGCAAAACTATTAAAAAAAATAATAAAAGCGTATGATTATATGTTTAATCATTCAATTTTAATACGGCCATAAACGCTTCTTGAGGAATTTCAACATTCCCTACCAATCGCATTCTCTTTTTACCTTTTTTCTGTTTTTCAAGAAGTTTACGTTTACGAGAAATATCTCCTCCGTAACATTTTGCTGTAACGTCTTTACGCAATGCTTTGATCGTTTCACGTGCAATGATTTTAGCACCAATGGCTGCTTGAATTGGAATGTCAAATTGCTGTCTCGGAATCAATTCGCGCAATTTTTCACACATTTTTTTACCAATGTTGTAGGCATTACTCTCGTGAATCAACGCAGACAAAGCATCTACAGATTGCGAGTTCAACAAGACATCAAGTCTAACTAATTTCGATGTACGCATTCCTATTGGAGAGTAGTCAAATGAGGCATACCCTTTAGAAACCGTTTTCAATCTATCGTAAAAGTCAAATACAATCTCGGCTAGTGGCATGTCAAAATTCAATTCAACACGCTCTGTTGTCAAGTAAGTTTGATTGGTAATGACACCACGTTTTTCAATACACAAACTCATTACGTTACCCACAAAATCAGCTTTAGTGATGATAGTTGCCTTGATAAAAGGCTCCTCTACACGGTCTAAACGTGATGGTTCTGGTAAATCAGATGGGTTGTTAATGATAAACGGTGTTTCCGGATCTTTTTTGGTGTAAGCCAAATACGAAACGTTAGGAACCGTCGTGATTACGGTCATGTCAAATTCGCGCTCCAATCGTTCTTGGATAATTTCCATGTGCAACATTCCTAAGAATCCACATCGGAAACCAAAACCTAAAGCTGCTGAACTCTCAGGCAAAAATACAAGCGAAGCATCGTTCAATTGTAGTTTTTCCATCGAGGCACGCAAATC
>NZ_MTCA01000416.1:0-658 GCF_002150205.1 Flavobacterium sp. FPG59
ACCTTAGCTCAGATGGTAGAGCAATGGACTGAAAATCCATGTGTCCCTGGTTCGATCCCTGGAGGTACCACAACCATAGCTCGGATGGTGAAATTGGTAGACACGCTGGACTTAAAATCCAGTGAACAGCAATGTTCGTGCGGGTTCAAGTCCCGCTCTGAGTACATAGAGAAACCCTTCAACACAGTCGTGTTGGAGTTTTTTTTTCGTTTATATTGTACCAAATTTAAATTTAAGATCTTGGAAAAAGATGGGATCAATCCCAAAACCTGTGGGGAATGAAAAATTAAGGATAAATAGTTTTTAGCCTAAAGAGGAAAAATGCAGCATTTTTAACGCCTCTAAATTGAGCTCTAAATGCTTTTATTTTGGCATTGAACGACTCTGCAGATGCGTTTGTGCTTCTGTTATCAAAATAGCTCATTATGGTTTGGTAATGATTTATTATAGATCTTGAGATTATATAGAAAGACTTAAATCCAGATTGACTTACTTTTTCATGCCATTTAGCTAATCTTGAGAGTCCAATGATTTTATCAGTTGTTTTCTCAAATATATTTCTCAATTCTTGTGCTAAATTATATGCTTTTTCGATATCGTGATATAATTCAAATAATAGCGTGGCACGTTCTATTTGGTTTTCGGACCATTTAGATTT
>NZ_MTCA01000411.1:0-881 GCF_002150205.1 Flavobacterium sp. FPG59
CCTTTACCTGCTTTGTTGGTTAAGATCGTATAGAGTTCCCCATTAGAGAATGAAGTTTCGTCAATCGATAAATGTTTGCCTAAGTTTTGTGGAAAAATTAGCCATTGCTTGGCGTGAGGCAGTTGATCCCAGGTTTTAAAATCACTGAGAAAACCTTTGTATTGATGTTGTAGATTTTTGCCGGTAGCTCCAAAGAAAGAAGCAATGTTATTACAGTTATTAGGCTTCGATTCTATTGATCTCTTTTAAAAAAGACGCAAACTCTTGTGTTACCCGAGTCCTGTCTGCTACTAAATTCCAATCTCTACAAACTACTTGCCCAGTATCTTCGTTGAGCCATCTTCGGCGTGTGATATGCAGATAAACTTGATGATCTCGAATAGGAAAGTCTTGAACTGTTATCTGCTCAAAAAATTCTTTTGAACTTAATTTGCTCTCACGGTATTCTTTAGGAATAGAATTGATTTCTTTTAAGTATAGATGAAGTATTTCTTGGTCTTTTTCATAAGAAGTCAGTT
This sequence comes from Flavobacterium sp. FPG59, assembly GCF_002150205.1. NCBI lineage: Bacteria > Pseudomonadati > Bacteroidota > Flavobacteriia > Flavobacteriales > Flavobacteriaceae > Flavobacterium > Flavobacterium sp. FPG59. The sequence continues at coordinate 519 of NZ_MTCA01000411.1, forward strand.
CAAAATAATCTACAATAATCTCTAGTAACAACAACTTGAAAAGTTCTTTAAAGAACCCTGTATTTTTGTATTTTTTAAAATACAAATAACCCGTTTTTAATATTTCTCCACAACTTTTAGACTTGATCCGCTATTTCCAACTATTTGAAATGTAGAATCTTTAACCTTTTATATTTCGTATTCTTGATTTTTATACCAAAATCAAACACGGGACCAAAACTTACACCCTTTCTATGCCTTGTCTTACATATTCCATATAAGTATAATCTTTATCATTTTCTTTTATAACAGAGCTTCCTAGTTCGTTATTTTGCTTTATTCTTACTTTAAACTCTATGTAATCTTTGTATAGTTGTACTGGAT
>NZ_MTCA01000060.1:0-16331 GCF_002150205.1 Flavobacterium sp. FPG59
TTCTAACACTATCTATTAGCTTCAACTTGGTTCATAACTCTTTTAGTTTTAGTCATTAGCATTGTAACGTAAATTTCATTTATTGCCTTTTGACTATGAAACAAGAAAACAATTTTTATATTGTAGGTTTGGGAGCATCTGCCGGTGGATTGGATGCAGTTCAACATTTTTTTGATAATATCCCTAGAAGTAATAATGTAGCCTACATTATTATCCAGCATTTATCTCCTGACTTCAAAAGTTTAATGCCTGAGCTATTAGCAAAACACACGGGTTTAAACATTTATACCGCCGAAGATGGTCAAGAAATAAAACCCAATTGTATTTATTTAAATCAAAGAAATAAAAATATTGGAATAGAGAACAATAAATTTACTTTACTTGACAAAGCACCAAAAAATCATTTAAACTTACCTATAGACATTCTTTTTCACATGCTAGGAGAATCCTATAAAGAAAAAGCAATAGGTGTCATTTTATCAGGAACAGGATCTGATGGATCCCGTGGAATTAAGACAATTAAAGAGGCTGGTGGTACTATTTTAGTACAAGAACCAGGATCTGCACAATTTGATGGGATGCCCAATTCGGCTATATTAACTAATCTCGCCGATTTTATTTTGCCACCTCATGAATTGGCTCAAAAAGTTGTTCAATTTACTCAAACCAATAAAATCAGCACCACTGAGGAAGATATCTATGAGAAAAATGAAACCGTTTTTCAAGAAATCCTTTCTGTGATTTATAAACACACTGGAGTAAATTTTAAAAAATATAAAGTCAACACTCTACTACGTCGATTAGAACGACGAATGAACTTACATAACTTAGCCTCTTTTGAAGAATATCTAAAGTTTATTAGAGCTAATACTGAGGAGATAACCGCGGTTAACCAAGAATTTTTAATTGGTGTAACTTGTTTTTTTAGAGATCGTGAAGCCTTTGAAATCCTAGAAAAATCGGTTATCCCAATAATTTGCAATCGCACAAACAATCAAAACAACATCCGAATTTGGATTCCAGCTTGTTCCAGTGGCGAGGAAGTATATTCAATAGCCATATTAATTGAAGACTATATTAGAACCAACAAACTCACTATTGATTACAAAATATTTGCAACTGACATAGACCGCAAAGCCCTACGAAGAGCTAGTTTAGGATCGTACTCAGTAAATAATAGTACTGAAATTAAAAAGGATTATTTACAAGACTATTTTGTAAAAACAGGAGAAAAAATTCAAATCATAAAACGTATTCGAGAAAAAATTGTTTTCTCGTATCACGATGTTATCAAAGATCCACCGTTTATTAAAGTAGATTTAATTTCATGTAGAAATTTGCTCATTTACTTTTCTACAAGCACACAAAAAACCGTTTTATCCAGTTTTCAATTTGCATTAAATAAAGATGCCTTTTTATTCCTAGGTAGCAGTGAATCATTAGGAACCTTGAGTAATTTATTTGCAGTTCACGACCAAAAAAATAAAATTTTTCAGAGTATGTTCGAAAATAAAAGACTCACTCGTGAGGACAACAGTGATGAAAATTTATACAATATTAGTGCAGGAACCGCACAATATTTGGTAAGCCAAAACAACCAGATTGTAACAAACAAAAAACAAAACGAACTTTTTTATTACAAATACCTTAGCAAAAAGCATTCGCCAGTCACGGTATTTGTTGATAAAGATTTTAATGTTCAATTTATTTTAGGTGAATTTAAGAAATGGTTTCGTCAAACAGATGGCATTTTTTCTAACAACCTTTTACATATGGTTGAACCTGAACTAGCTACAATAATACGTAACGGAATTAGAAGAGTAATAGAAACAAATAATTCATTGAGTATTAAAAATCTAGTGTATGATATTAAGGAAGATAAAATAACAACCGATTTATATTTTGAATCTGTAAACAGCACCGATACAACAGACAATGTTTATATGGTGCAATTTGATATGGGTACTTACAATCAATCTGAAGAAAAGATTGTTTTATCAAATGAAGATGTCTCCAATTTTTCAAAACAACGCATTGAAGACTTAGAGCTTGATTTGAAAGAGAACAGAGCCCAATTGCAAAATGTAGTTGAGGAACTCGAAACCAGTAATGAGGAGTTACAAAGTTCCAATGAAGAATTGATGTCCTCTAACGAGGAATTGCAAAGTTCCAACGAAGAATTACAATCTGTAAACGAAGAATTATATACGGTTAACTCTGAATTTCAAGAGAAAAACAAAGAATTAGAGAATTTGAACAACGATATCAATAATTTGTTAAATAGTACAGATATTGGCACTCTATTTCTTGACAATCAACTCAATATTAGAAAATTTACACCAGCGGTAAAACGTTTATTTCATTTGGAAGAAAGTGATATTGGTAGATCGGTTATGAGTTTTGCATCTGAATTTGACACCGATATTCAAAAATCAATTCTTAGTAATGCAAAGGGAGCGTTAGAGAATTTAACTAACGTAGAAAAAGAAGTAAGAGATCTAAAAGGAAACTGGTATCTTAAACGTATTACTCCTTTTATAACCTCTGATAAAAAAATTGATGGTGTGGTAATCACCTTTGTTGACATTAATAACCTGAAAAAAGTAAAATCAGAACTCCATGCTATTGAAGCACGCTTAGAAACAGCTCTAGTTGCCGGAAATATGGCTTGGTGGGAATTGAAATCAACTCCAAATGGATTATTTTTTTCTAAATCATGGGTTGAAATGCTTGGCTTAAATCCTAGTGATGTTAAAAATCATGATGATCTACTTGCACTTATTCACCCTGATGATTATGCAAAAACCCTAAAGGCATTCCAACAGCATCTATCAGGAAAAACAGCAAGTTACGACTGCCAATACCGTATCAAAAATCACAATGGTGATTACCAATGGTTTCAAGATATTGGCAAAATTGTACTAAAAAACAACCAAGAGACCATTATGTCTGGTATTGTAGTAGACATAAACATAAAAAAACAAATTGAGTTAGAACTTTTTAGCGCATTACAAAATGCGGAAACTGCTAATATTTACAAAAATCAGTTTCTTGCTAATATGAGTCATGAAATACGAACACCAATTAACGGCCTAGTAGGTTTTGCCTCTTTATTAGGCAATGAAGACCTAGATCATGAAACTAAAAGTCAATACGTCTCTATAGTAGAGAGTTGTTCAAACCAGCTATTAAACTTGATTAACGACATCATTGATGTTGCAAAAATTGAAGCTGGTGAATTAAAAATAGAATTAGAAAATTGTGATATCAATAAAATTTTTAATGAACTAGAAATCACTTTTAATAACATTCAACATCAAAAAGAGAAAAATGACATTCAGTTAGTAAAAAAAGTTTTTAATCCTAACCAAGAATTAATCATCACAACTGATGGAGCCCGCTTAAAGCAGGTGCTAACAAACTTAATAGGCAATGCTCTTAAATTCACTAACGAAGGTAGTATTGAATTTGGATATCAAATTAATGATCATTCCATTGTTTTTACCGTTGCAGACACAGGAATTGGGATGTCACAAAACAAGCTAGACCTAATTTTTGAACGTTTTCAACAAATAGAACACGACTCTAAAATAAAGTATGATGGTACCGGTTTAGGACTTACTATTTCAAAAGGAATTGTTCATTTATTAGGAGGACAAATAGTTGTTACATCTCAATTTGGCAAAGGAAGTACTTTTGCTTTTGAAATTCCATACCGTCCTATAAAAAGTAACTCCTATACAAAAAACACCAATCTCGATTCCATAATTCCAATATTTGAAGGTAAAAAAATATTAGTTGTAGAGGATGAGATTAACAACCAACTGTATTTAAAAGCGATTCTTCAAGAGTTTCCACTACAAGTACTCTGGGCAAAAAACGGATTAGAAGCTGTAACTATTTTTAAGAAAGAAAGCAATATTGCCATCGTATTAATGGATATTAGAATGCCGCTTCTAGATGGTTACCAAGCTACCCGAATGTTACTTGACATTAAACCCGAAGCCAAAGTAATTGCACAAACCGCAAATGCGATGTCTGGAGACAAAGATAAATGTCTTGAAATAGGATTTGTAGATTACATCCCCAAACCCATTACTAAAGATAAATTAATTGAAACACTTGGAAAATGGATGTCCTAAAGCAAATTAGTATATAAAATGACATACCAATATCACAAAGAGCGTTTATCAAACTATTTTGACAAACGCTCTTTTGAATTTTCATTCATAAAACCAATTATTTCATCAAATCTGGCGCTCCAAGGTTTAAAATATTGCACCACCATAGGAACATGCTTTTTCTTCAACCGAATCGTTTGCACTTCAGGTTGAAAAGCTTTAATAGCTTTCTCAAAGCGTTGGCTTCCCTCAATAATAGAGGGATAGGTTTTTGAACCCACATACAATAAAACCGGGGGCGTTTGTGCATTAACATAATATATTGGCGATGCCGCTTTCCATTGTTCAGGATTAGCAGTCCAGGTTGCCAAATAGTCGTCTTGATTGGTTGGAGGATATTTATCGAGATAGTTTTTCATATCGAGTCCAGCCGCGTCGTTTAAAATAATTCCAGCAACACTCGTAGGTTGTACTCCGTATTTTGGATTCATCACCGCCAAGGCACCGAGATGCCCGCCTGCAGAATGTCCGGTTATAAAAATTTGGTTTGTATTGCCGTTATATTGACCAATATTCTTTTTAGTCCACTCAATTACAGTTGCAATTTGTTGCGCCATAACATCGTAATTTACCGCAGGACTTAAGCTATAATCTGGTATAACAGTAATAATTCCCCTTTTGGCAAAATTGCGACCTAATAAAGTATAAGTTTCCTTACGCCCGCTATTCCAGTTTCCTCCATGTACAAAAATCAAAACTTTGGCACCTGCTTTATCTACTTTTCGAGGAACAAAAATATTTAGCTTGGGTGCTGTGCTCAAATTTTCAACCGTAGTGGTTTGATAAACAATATTAGAAGTCTTTTTGGAGGCACAACTCGTTATCAGAAAAACTGATATTAAAACACTAGGAATTTTAAACAAACGCATCATGTATTTTTTTTACGAATATACTATTTAAAAAAATCGTATCCATTACCAAGTTTCTAAAATAGGGCTTTAAATTCAGAGTCATTTTCACTTTTAGTACATTTTAAATCCAAAAAAACGGTCCATATCAAGGATACGAACCGTTTTTAAGAAGCTTTTAAATTAATTAAAATGCGCTGTCACGTACTCAACCAAACTTTGATCTGTCATTTTATTCGAAGTACTTTCAGTAGCTACTACATTTTTGTACTGAGGAGTTTCACTCAAAAAATTTATAAATTGCTCCTGAGCAGTTCCTGTTCCTGTTACGTGTAATTCATCTACGTTTTGCATGTGCGCGGTAATACTTTTAAACAGCTTGCGCAGCAAATCTTTCTCGGCATTGTTAGCGGCATTTTCACTGGTATTGTAGCCTTGTCCGTCAACGGTTTCATGACCTAGTACTAAAAAATCTCCGGAATCTACATTTTCTCTTCCTACAATGGTAGCGTGATGGGAATCCATCCATACTCCAAATTGCTTTTTACTGTTCTGTGACATGATTATTTGTTTTAGTTATAACACCTTTTGTTTCAGCTGTACTTTGCTGATTATTGGTATTCTTATAAAGGTAGCCCTTCTACTTTTAATAAAGTTGTATTTAACAAAGTCTTATGGTCTCTAAATAGTCTTTGAGCATTTCCTGGTTTTAAACAAGTATATTTTTGAATGCTATAGAAAAATGCGATGAATTTGCAAAAGTTTAGTCTTATGTTACCGAAAAAATTAGCAACGGGAGCATTAAATTTAGTTGGACATACAAAAGAATAAACGCTACTTTTATATCTGAATAAAGTGTCACTTGTAAGCTTTATTTTTGTACCAATAAATTTTAGATTTGAAACAAAAATAATCCCAATGGAAATAGCCCAAATTATTAAAGAAAAAAGAGGAACCTTACTTGATGTGCGCTCTTACGCAGAATTTACTGGAGGTCATGTTGCTGGATCTTTAAATATCCCGCTCCAAGAAATACCACATAGAATACAGGAAATCCAAGAACTCAAAGCACCGTTAGTACTATTTTGTGCCTCTGGCAACAGAAGCGGTCAAGCACAAGTATTCCTCACTGCGCAGGGAATTGAATGTTATAACGGAGGTTCTTGGCTGGATGTCAATTTTTTACAAGCACAAGCTGAGTAATAATTATTTTCAAATGAAATTATACAATGAAAAAAGCCCGCTACTTGCGGGCTTTCTTGTACTTTATTGATACGTCTAAATCTATTTTTTCAATAATCAAAAGACTTACTCATTCAAAGCTGGATAATCGGTATATCCTTTTACTGTATCGGTGTAAAATGTAGTTGGATCTGGCGTGTTCAATGGCGCATCGGTTTCATAACGTGCTACCAAATCAGGATTTGCAATAAACGGAACGCCATAAGCAACCAAATCAGCATCACCATCTTCCAAAACTTTAATACCTGTTTCCTTACTGAAACCTTTGTTAATAATCAAAGTTCCTTTGTACAATGGTCTGAAATGTTTGGCTACTTTAGTTACTGCAAAAGGCACTTCAGATACATCTGTAAAAGGCTCCGTTAAATGAACATACACTAATCCGTAATCGTTCAGTTTATTAATAATGTATTCGTAGGTAGGAATTGTTTCTTCATCAAGCATCATCCCTTGCGCATTGTGCAAGGAAGGATTCAAACGCACTCCTACTTTTGAATAATCAATAACTTCTTTCAAAGCATCTAGAATCTCAAATAGGATTCGGGATTTATTTTCAATCGATCCACCGTATTCATCCGAACGTTGGTTGGAATAACCATTAAAAAACTGTTGCAATAAATAACCGTTGGCAGCATGCAATTCAACACCATCAAATCCTGCAGCAATTGCATTTTTTGCTCCGTTTTTAAAATCTAAAACAGTTTGTTTGATGTCTTCAATTGTCATTTCTTTTGGCACCACCGTATCTTGAAAACCATCTTTTGTATATGCTTTTGCAAAAGGATTTAACGCTGACGGTGCGTGAGGCAATTCACCGTTGTGCAAATCTGGGTGCGACATACGACCTGTATGCCACAATTGTGCAAAAATAGTCCCGCCTTTTTCGTGCACTGCTTTTGTAACCAGCTTCCACCCTTCGGTTTGCGCTTCACTATAAATTCCTGGTACATTAATAAAACCAACTGCTTTAGTACTTACAAAAGTTCCCTCAGAAACTATTAAACCTGCTGTTGCTCTTTGCGCATAATATTCTGCTGTTAAAGCTGTAGGAACGTTTCCTTCGTTATTAGAACGGCTACGAGTCATAGGCGCCATCACCATTCGATTTTTTAAAATACTATTTCCTAAAGTGTAGGGCTGAAATAAAATTGATTTACTCATTTGATTTTTTTTTTAGTTTATTTTTTTAAACACTGGCTTTAAATCCAATGCTTGTGAGTAGATTCAAAACAGTCTGCACCGCTTCATGATCGTTTCCACTTACATTAAAAGAATCGCATGGATTAGCTTTTGATTCGCAAACATGCACAACTTTCGAAAAAGGGAACAAATCTTTCACTCTCTTATAAGAATAGCTCTCAACATCAGTAGTAAAAGCGTTTTCAAAAAAAAGGACCAACTTTCCAGTAGCTACATTTCTGATTTTATTGATACCATTACCATCAATAACCGAATCATTTGAAAGTACAATTATATCAGCCTCCCAACTGGCGTTGGTGGGACAAATCATCTTTTCTACATTGGCATTGGGATGTGCTGTCTGAATTTCAGAAAAAACGCTATTCAACACCGAAGCATTACTATCAAACAGCAAAACAGTATTTGTTTTAGCAATTTGCTTGGCCACAAAAACACTATTGGTTTCTGATACGCCTAATACTGCTACTATTTTTCTTGGTGACATTGTTTTTTATCTACAGTACAAATCTACGGCAGTATAAAAGCAGTACTCCTTGATGTAGCGCAAGAAATTCTATTGATGTAGATCAATTATTTATTCCTTTTCGCGCAAGTGTTTTCGAATTCTACTAAGGGTTTCAGCAGTAAATCCAAGGTAAGAAGCCAGCATGTGTTGCGGCACACGTTGTACAATTCCGGGATAGGCTTTCCCTAATTTGATAAACTTTTCTTCGGCAGTTTCAGTTAGTGTAGAATTGATTCTAGCTTGATTGGCAATGTAGGCGTTTTGTAAAAGCAAGCGTTGGTACCGCTCAAACATGGGGATTTGATCCATCAAGGATTCTCTGGCCTCCGTGGTTAATAAAAGTAGCTCCGAATCCTCAAGGGCTTCAATGGTATAAATGGAATGACTGTTGGTGAGAAAACTAGACAAATCTGTAATCCACCAGCCTTCAATTGCAAATTGTACCGTGTGTTCATGTCCTTTTTCAACAAAAGCATTATAGATACACACGTCTCCTTCCTGAAGCAAGACTTGTTTTTTGCGTAATTTTTTTGGAATAAAAAACGTTTTACACAACTCCATTTCAGCGGGAGTTAGTGTTACTTTTTCTTGAAAACTCTTAAACAATTGGTCAAACATAGTGGCAAGATACTAAATACCTCAGTACTACTAAAAAAATTATTGTGAACAAAACTACGATACCATTCATAACTAATGATAAATCTAAAAATGGAACCTTATATTAATCAAAATATCTGATTATATTTGCCGAGTCTAATTTAACACACAAATGAAACCAAACACACAACAATTAAAGGATTTAACAATCCAAGTTAGAAGAGATATTCTTCGCATGGTACACGCAGTCAACTCAGGACACCCCGGTGGTTCTTTAGGTTGTGCTGAATTTCTTGTCGTATTGTATCAAAACATAATGGATCGCAAAGAAGGTTTTGAAATGGACGGAATAGGTGAAGATCTTTTCTTTCTTTCTAATGGTCATATTTCACCTGTATTGTACAGTGTATTGGCACGAAGCGGTTATTTTCCAGTTGCTGAATTAGCTACTTTCCGTTTAATCAATTCTAGATTACAAGGTCACCCAACTACACACGATCACTTACCAGGAGTACGTATTGCATCTGGCTCTTTAGGTCAAGGATTATCTGTAGGTATTGGTGCTGCTCAAGCTAAAAAATTGAATGGTGACAACCACATCATCTACACGTTACATGGTGATGGTGAATTACAAGAAGGTCAAAATTGGGAAGCTATCATGTACGCGTCTGCTAAAAAAGTAGATAACTTAATTGCAACAATCGATTTGAACGGAAAACAAATTGATGGAAGCACTGACGAGGTTTTAGCTATGGGTAGTATCCGTGCTAAATTTGAAGCTTTTGACTGGGATGTTTTAGAAATCGAAAAAGGAAATGATATCGAGGCGATTATTGCTGGAATGAACGATGCCAAATCAAGAACTGGAAAAGGAAAACCAGTTTGCGTATTGTTGCACACAGAAATGGGTAACGGTGTCGATTTCATGATGTACAGTCATGCATGGCATGGAAAAGCGCCTAATGACACGCAACTAGAAATTGCATTAGGACAAAACGATACTACTGGAGATAACCTAGATTATTAAGTATTAAAATTATGAGGTGACAATTTCTGATCTACGCAATGGCGAAATAGTTCAGAATTTTTTAATCTTTCAATTTTTTAATCTTTCAATTTAAAAACGATAATGAAAAAATATATAAATACAGGAAGTAAAGATACGCGCTCAGGTTTTGGAGCGGGAATGACTGAACTAGGTCAAAAAAACGAAAATGTGGTAGCACTTTGTGCCGATTTAATTGGTTCTTTAAAATTTGACGATTTTAAGAAAAACCATCCAGAGCGTTTTTTCCAAATTGGAATCGCAGAGGCGAACATGATCGGAATTGCAGCAGGATTAACCGTAGGAGGAAAAATTCCGTTTACTGGAACTTTTGCTAACTTTTCTACAGGAAGAGTGTACGATCAAATTCGTCAATCTGTAGCGTACTCTGAGAAAAATGTAAAAATTTGTGCTTCTCACGCTGGATTAACTTTAGGAGAAGACGGTGCTACACACCAAATCCTTGAAGATATCGGGTTGATGAAAATGCTACCAGGAATGACGGTAATTAACACCTGTGATTACAACCAAACCAAAGCAGCAACATTAGCACTTGCAGATCATAACGGACCAGCTTATTTGCGTTTTGGTCGTCCGGTTGTACCTAACTTTATGCCAGCTGACGAACCATTCGTAATTGGTAAAGCAATCACCTTAACTGAAGGATCTGATGTTACTATTGTAGCTACAGGCCATTTAGTATGGGAAGCGTTGCAAGCTGCTGAAGCCCTAGAAGAAAAAGGAATTTCTGCAGAGGTAATCAACATTCACACCATCAAACCATTAGATGAAGAAGCAATTTTGAATTCTTTGGCAAAAACAAAATGCATTGTAACTGCTGAAGAACATAATATTTTGGGTGGTCTTGGCGAAAGCATCTCTAGAGTATTAGCTTTAAACAGTCCGGCTCCACAAGAATTTGTTGCAGTAAATGACAGCTTTGGTGAATCAGGAACTCCAGAACAATTAATGGAAAAATACAAACTGAACGATCAAGCCATTATCGAAGCAGTAGAACGAGTAATGAAAAGAAAATAATCTTTTAATTTGTTCCATAAAAAAAACCAGACTGCGTTGGCAATCTGGTTTTTTTATGTCTTTTATTTTCTAGTTACATTTAACCAAATGTCTTTTGATTCTTGCCGGATTAGTGGTATTACCATCACAACTTGGAATGTCTGCAAATGGAATTAGCTTACCATTAACGGTAATCTCAGTTCTTGTGCTTACTCCATCCCCATCGTCATCTGTGTCTTGAAAATTTGGTATGCCATCCTTATCTGTATCATCTGCATAACGTATATCATCTGCAGGTGGTGTTGGATATGTTGTAGTATTGCTATAATTAGTCATATAACCATCCCCATCTAAATCTTCAAGATAATCAGCAATTCCGTCGTTATCAGAATCTAATCTATTTATTTCATACAATTTGATACCAAACACTAACGGGGCATAAGCAGGAATACTATTTTGTCCTTGTGCATAGTAACCTAAACCTGAAGGAATAAAAAGAATTCCAGCTCCAAAATCACTGTACGAAACAGTACCATCAGGATTTGACGTATAAGTTCCAGTTTTAAACTCTGGAAACGACTGACCCCAACCCGTAATTGTAGATGTTAAGTTAAAAAACGTTTGGGGATTACTTGATTCTTCAAAAAATGTAGCCGTAAGTGTATTTGCCCCAGCTGATGTGTTTCTAAATAAATACTCTCCTCTATAGGCAGTTAAAACAGCATCCGAACTAGTAGGTGAAACTCCAGTTCCTGCTCTTAAAACAACATAATACAATTTATACGTAACACCATTTCTAAGTACATTTCTACTTAGTAATTTAGGAAAAGTAGAACTGTTTAAATAAGACCAAATAGATGGTTGATTCCCTCCAGTAGGAATTTTTGAGATTTTGGTAACCACATCAGGATTTGTATCCTCTATATAATATGTTTTTAAATACTCCTCAATATCCGCAAGATCAGTAGCATACTGAACTGCAAATTCTCTTGGCGGGCTAAGAGTAGCGGCTTCATCCTTAGAGCATGAAAATAAAGACACAGTTGTAATTAATAGAAAAAAATAATACTTAAATTTGTTCATTATTGCTAATTTTTAAGTGCGCAAGATACAATATTGATTGATTTTTGTAAACTATTTAACTCCGATTTTAGAAATTTTATGAGAATAGATAAATATTTATGGTGTGTCCGGTATTATAAAACCAGAAACATGGTTACCGAAGCCTGTAAAAAGAATCACGTAACCGTTAACGGACAAGTAGCTAAACCTTCTAAGGAAGTTTTCCCTACCGATAAAATCACGTTTAGAAAAGATCAAATCACGCAAATTATTACGGTACTTGACGTTCCCGAAAACCGCGTAGGTGCAAAATTAGTAGACATGTACCGCCGAAACGATACCCCTGCCGAAGCTTACCAACACCTGGAACTTTTGAAATTATCTAAAGAGCATTACCGAAAAAACGGAACCGGAAGACCAACTAAAAAAGACCGTCGTGATATTGATGAATTTGGTAACGAAATAATCACCGATGATGATGAGGTCGATTAGCATTAAGTAATACAATAAAACATTAGTTAACTTTTGTAAAACTAATACCTAACCGTAAAATATGAATGCAAAATAAGTAACAAGTAAAATTAAGTACAACATAAAATAACATTTGCCAGCCTAGGCTCCCTCCTTTTTGGGGAGGGCTGGGGAAGGGAAAACAAATTTTCAAAATAATGAGCAAAAATATCATCTTGAACAATCAGGAAATTGAACACAAAATAAAACGAATTGCCTATCAAATTTACGAAACCTTTGTAGATGAACAAGAAATTGTGATTGCCGGAATTGCAAGCAACGGCTTTACTTTTGCCAAAAAAATAGCAGCAGTTCTAGAAACTATTTCGCCAATAAAGGTTACGCTTTGCGAAGTACAAATTAATAAACAAGATCCACAATCTCCTATTCATACCTCGATAACCCAAGAACAGTACACCAATAAAGGTTTAGTACTTGTTGATGATGTATTAAATTCAGGTACCACCTTAATATATGCTGTGAAACACTTTATAGACGTACCACTGAAAAAATTTAAGACAGCAGTCTTAGTGGATAGAAATCACAAAAAATACCCTGTAAAAGCCGATTTCAAAGGGATTTCACTTTCTACGTCACTTTTCGAGCATGTACAAGTGGTGTTTGACGAAAACGGCGACAATTACGCGTATTTAAGCTAATAACGCAATAATTTCAGCAACCGTTTGTTCGATAGATTTTTCATCAACCACTACTTTATATTGTGCTTGATTGTAATAAAAGCTTCTATCGAACAAATGTTTTGCAATAAACTCCCTCATTTCTTCTTCGTTTTTGCTGGCAATAAGCGGTCGTTTGCTTTTATTTTGATGCAATCTTTGAAATAAAGTCTCAATCGAAGCTTTTAAATAGATTGAAAAAACGTTTTCCCCTTTAAAAAATTCATGATTATTGGCATAACAAGGCGTTCCTCCGCCCAAACCGATGATCATTTCTTCTGTTGATTGCATTAAATCGGCAAAAACTTCGTGTTCAATTTTGCGAAAATAGATTTCACCATGCTTTTCAAAAATAGCATTTATGGACAAATTGAGCTTTTTTTCGATCATTTCATCTAAATCTACAAAAGGGACTTGAATACTTTTAGAAAATTTTTTTGCAATAGTGGACTTCCCGCAGCCCATATAACCTAATAATATGATTTTTTTCATCTTAATAAAACCTTACAAATTAAGGGGTTGAGTTTTTTTCTTTAAAAAAGACAAATTTATAATAAAAATGCTTGCAATTATCCGAAATTAGTTCTTATATTTGCACCCGCATTCAAGGAAAGAATATGACTCGATAGCTCAGTCGGTAGAGCACATCACTTTTAATGATGGGGTCCTGGGTTCGAGCCCCAGTCGGGTCACAAATTTAGTGATCAACACATAATTTCCTTGAAAGCAATGACTCGATAGCTCAGTCGGTAGAGCACATCACTTTTAATGATGGGGTCCTGGGTTCGAGCCCCAGTCGGGTCACAAAAGGTTGTTCGCCATGGCGAATGACCTTTATTTTTTTTAGGCCACGTGGAGAAACGGTAGACTTGCCATCTTGAGGGGGTGGTGCTCGTAAGGGCGTGTGGGTTCAAATCCCACCGTGGTCACAAATAAAACCCAACAACTTCTTGTAAAAAGAGATTGTTGGGTTTTTTATTTAATAATTCTTCGATATTTTCTCTACACTATTTATTTGTCTTTAAAACTTATTTGACAAAAATCTCCTTTAATTGCCCAATAATGTTTCCACCGCCAGAAATAGTAATTTCACCAATTTTATCGGCAATTTTCTCAACATATTCCATTTCTTTCAATTTCCACAACATTTCGTTTTCTTCCATTAATTTAGCAGTATTCAACAAACTTCTTGTAGAGGCTGTTTCTTCACGTCTCATAATGCTATTAGCCTGCGCTTTCTTTTCTGCAACTAAGACCTGATTCATAATTTCTTTCATATCACCAGGTAATATTACATCTCTTATACCAGCATCAGAAACTACTAATCCTAAATCATTGCTTTTTGCGGTCACTTCTGCTAAAATAGCTACAGCAATAGTATCTTTTTTGCTCAATAATTCATCTAAAGTAAAACCGCCTACAAAAGCTCTTAAGGCCAATTGCATTGCTACATACAATTGTTTTTCAAAATCTTTATTAGCCACCAATGCTTTCAAAATATCAGTTACTTGGTATTTTACAAAGAAATTAATTCTCAAACCCGCTTTGTCTTTGGTCAATAATTCTTGACCAGAAATTTCCAATTGTTGCATTCTAGCATCGACCGTTTTAACCTCAACAGGAATTGCATTATTCCAAAAGTAATATGTACCAGCAGTCAATTCTTTAGTAAAGGAGCCATTTACAAATAACAAGGCTTTCTCATGACTCATGACTTGAAACTTTCTAGTAAATAATTTTACTTTTGTGTTTTCTAACAAAGTCATCGCAATTTGCTCTGTAATGTGTACTTTAGACAAATCAGCTTTGATAAATTTATTGTCTGCATAGCCTCTCCAAAAAGCATATCTGCCTGTGGTCAATACTTCTTTAAAAATGCCATTTACAAAGTACAAAGCGATTTCGTTATCTGCTACTTCAATTATTTCCAACATAGAAGCCAAGACTTCATTTTGCAATAAAAGATTCAATTCTACTGGAGAAACAAAGGATTGTTTCATTTCGTAAATGCTTGCTTCTTTGTTACCAAACAACCAGTATTTACCTTCATTCAACACTTCGATTAATTTTCTATTTTCAAATACCAAACCTACTTGGTATGCCTCAATTTTAATTCTTTTCAACATCATTTCTATTTATTACAATTATTATACTTTTTTTTAAATAAGAAAACGTTTTGCCTTTGTCCTTATAAAAAGACGGAATGTAAAATGTTTCGTGCTTCTTTAATTTGGTTTTTGATTCTATATTATTTTTCAATATTGTATTTAAAACCTTCAAATCTTAAAGCAAATCAATGTCGCAAAAAACGAGTTTCATATTCAGGTCACTTCATAAGTGTAAAACTTGAACACTAGTTCTTTTTTATTGACAAAGACAAATCAGTTTTCTTTGTGTCATTCTTTTTAAGAGTGAATGATCTCTGCAATACAGATTTTAAGTCTGTAAAATCTACATTAAAAGTGTAGCACTCTACCAATTGAGTTATCACATCAAAATGTGAGAAGGACTCGAACCTTCACTTTCTATTGTTCTAACCAAACTGAACTATCACAACATAACATTGTGAGTGGGATTCGAACCCACGACCCATAGCGTGTGACAATTTTTTGGAAAACCATCAAAACCTCCAAATCAAGTTGCATAGTAAAACAGAATACTTCCCAGTACTATTTACCACAATGGTGCTATACAGAAACACACAACAGGACTTGTTTGATATTATATCTATAATGAACGTATTAATTGCTGAAACAAATATTCAAAACCAACTACGCAATTATTCTGCGTACCTAGATTATTTGTGGAACAGAACCGAATCGAACGGTTCCCTCCTGCTCTTCAAACAGGCGTGCACACCATGTACACCACTATTCCATTTTGTCTGGGAAACAGGACTCGAACCTGCAACCTCCTGCATCCAAAGCAGGTAAACAACCAATCGTTATCTTCCCAGTTATTTTTTTTAAGATTCTGAGATTCTTAGACACTAAGCTTTTTAAATCTCTGTATCTTAGAATCTCCCTTTCTTAGCAGCTTAAAAAAAGCGGCTTATACGAGAATCGAACTCGTTTCTCCCGAGAGACAGTAGGGAAGGTTAGCCAGTAACCCCAATAAGCCAGTTTCCTTTCTAAAAAACTTGTGATTTCGACTGGACTCGAACCAGTAACCTACTGCTTCGTAGGCAGTTGCTCTTTCCAATTGAGCTACGAAATCAATAAAAATTAGACATAAAAAAAGCACCTCTTTTGAAGGTGCTTCGTATCATAGCAGGAGAATATAATCATTATATTTCCCGATGAATGTCAGTACACCTATCTGTTAGTAAATCTCCATAAAAACACGGGTTTACATCTTGAGTAAATCGAATATCAAAATTCATATCTAGAGTAACTAATAAATGAAGTTTGTCGTTATGTGATAATATGTTCGTTTTCATAATCTTAT
>NZ_MTCA01000136.1:0-8420 GCF_002150205.1 Flavobacterium sp. FPG59
TTCTTATTTTTATTAGGTTTTTGAATATTATTTATAGATTTTTACTTAACACAATACACATTATATGTTAGTTTACCTTAGATTGTTACGAGAAAGTTTTGGATTTGCTATGAGTGCCTTGCGCAACAATAAATTAAGAACCTTACTTTCGTTATTGGGAGTTACGATCGGAATTTTTTCAATTATTGCAATTCTAGCTGCGGTAGATTCTTTAGACAAAAAAATAAAGAAAGATTTAAGTAGTTTAGATAAAAATACGATTTATTTGATGCGCTTTTCTTTTGGTCCTTCTGAAATCCCACAATGGAAACGAGAGCAATTTCCTGATGTGAAATACGATGAGTACGAATATTTGAAAGGCTCTATGAATGATGTTGATGAAATGGCATTTCAATTTTTTGTAAATCGAGAAAGTTTAAAATACGAATCAGAGTCTGTAAGTGATGTGAATATTGTTCCTGTTTCTCATGAGTTTATTGACATTCAGGGTCTCGAATTTGATAAAGGTAGGTTTTACAATGAATCCGAATCTAATTCTGGTGCTCCCGTAATTGTTTTAGGATATGATATTGCCCAAAGCCTTTTTGGCGAAAGCGAACCTATTGGTAAAAACTTACGCTTGTACGGACAACGTTTTAGTGTTATTGGTACTTTAAAAAAGCAAGGTGAAGGAATGTTTGGCGATAGTAATGACACATCTGTTTTTATTCCAGTTAATTTTTTAAGACGAATGTATGGGGATAACAATAGCGCTATGACACCTGTTATCCTTGTTAAGCCTGAAAAAGGAGTTGATATGGAAGCGTTTAAGGCTGAGTTAACTCAGAAATTACGAAACATTAGAGGGATGAAAGTAGATGAAATAGATAACTTTTTTGTCAATGTGCTTTCGGGATTTACAGATTTATTAGACGGAATCATTGGTGCAATGCGTGGTGGTGGAATATTGATTAGTGTTTTTTCGTTTTTAGTGGGTGGTTTTGGTGTAGCCAATATTATGTTTGTCTCTGTAAAAGAGCGTACTAATTTAATTGGGATTCAAAAATCATTAGGGGCCAAAAACAGATTTATACTGTTCCAATTTTTATTTGAAGCTATTATTCTATGCGTAATAGGAGGAACTATCGGTTTGATAATTGTTTGGTTGCTTTCTATATTGCTTACTAATGTTTTAGAGTTTGAGTTTGTTTTAAGTTTTTGGAACATCTTAATAGGTTCTGGATTGTCCATTATTGTTGGGGTAATTTCGGGAATTCTACCAGCTATTTCTGCTTCAAAATTAGATCCTGTTGAGGCTATTAGAACAGGAATGTAACTTTTTTGCATGCGATTAATGGGATAGTAATGTTTTTTACAAATATTGTTTTTAATTCTTGTTTGCTCAATTGGGCGACTAACTTTTTTAAAATGCCCCATTTTTAAGGTGTAGTAGTGAATAATTTATTTTCAATAAAATTATTGTGGAAAGTTTATGCACATTGGGTTTAAAACCCATTACAATTCTTTAATCAAAATGCTATCCTAATTATGATAATTATTTAAAGTTTAATTTTATAATGAATGAAAGTAAGTTTTACTTGTGTATTATTGCTGTTTTCGCTGATTGGATTTTCACAAATGCAAAAAGACACTACAAAACTATCGGATGTGGTTGCATTTTTAAAATTGCCAGCTAAAAAGGGATCGATTTCGTATCAGTTCACAATATTAACTTCAAAAGATATTGAATTTCAAAATTTTCAAAATACAGCCGATGTCTTATCTAATTCAGGATCCTTATTTGTTCAAAAATCACAACAAGGAGGCGGAAGTCCTTCAATAAGGGGGTTTGAAGCAAGTAGAGTCTTGTTACTTGTTGATGGTGTTAGAATGAATAATTTAATTTTTAGAGCTGGACACCTTCAAAATGTGATAACCGTTGATGAAAGTTTGCTGGATAATGTAGGTGTTTTTTACGGACCAGCTTCAACATTATTTGGGAGTGATGCTCTAGGTGGAGCAGTTGCTATGACAACAAAAAAAGTTAAATTTTCAAATGAAGTAGAATATAAGTTTACGGGTAGTACAAATACTCGGTACAGTTCTGTAAATAATGAAAAATCGGTTGCTTTTAATTTGAACTATGCTACGGGGAATTTCGCCTCATTTTCTAGCGTATCTTTCAATGATTTTGGTGACTTAAAAATGGGTGAAAAGAAAAATCGTAATTCAGATTATTTTGGGGAAAGACTATTTTATGTTGCTACAATCAATGGGATTGATCAAATATTAGCTAATGATGATAAATATGTTCAAAAAAACACTGGTTATAAGCAGTATAATTTTATGCAAAAATTTGGTTTTAAAACAAATTCAGGCTTCGAGCACAATGTCAATTTACAGTATTCTACATCATCAGTTATTCCGAGGTATGATCGGTTAACAGAAACAAGTGTTTCAACGGGTTTAACACATGCGCAATGGTATTATGGCCCACAAGAACGATTACTTACTATCTATACCTTAAAGAAAGTCAAGGCTTTTTTTGAAACTGATGTACAGGTTAATATTGCTTTTCAAAATGCAAAAGAGAGCAGGCACAATAGAAGATTTGGGGTATATAGCTTGCAAAATAGAGTTGAAAATGTAAATATGTTTTCTGTAGCTGTTGATCTAACAAAGAAGTTCGAATTTGGTGAACTGCTTTATGGGTTTGAATCGTATTATGAAACATTGAACTCTTCTGCTTTTGCAAACGACATTAGAACTGGTGCTATAAGTCTAATAAGTACACGCTATCCTAACGGTGAAAACCAAATGATACGTAATGATATGTACGTGTCTTATAATAGTAAATACAATTACAATACCTTTGTTAATGCTGGTGTGCGCATTGGATTTACTAGTTTAAATAGTAAATTGGCAGATAATTCTTTTTTTTCTTTGCCATTTAACCAAATAGCACAAGACAATTTAATCTATAGCGGTTCGATTGGGATTGTTAAAAATACATCAAAAACAGTATCGTTAAAAGCGAATGTGTCCTCAGGTTTTAGAGTTCCAAATATAGATGATCTTGCCAAGATTTTTGAATCAGTTCAGGGAACATTGATTGTTCCTAACTCTAATTTGAAGCCTGAAAAAACAGTTACGGCTGATTTGGGATTTGTTATACAATCATTATCAAAAAAGGTAAAATTTCAAAACACCTATTTTTATACTAGATTGTTTGATGCTATTGTGACAAGTCCATTTTTATTTAACGGTAGTAATAAGCTGGTTTATGACGGAACACTTAGTGAGGTTTTTGCAAATCAAAATAGAGGGAAAGCTTTTGTTACGGGTTTATCAACATCTTTATATGTTAAGCTATTGCCTAGTTTGAATTTAGATGCTACCTTTAATTACAGTCTAGGTAGAATTGTTGACAAACAAATCCAAGCTCCCTTAGATCATATTGCTCCTTATTTTGGCAAAATAGGTTTTACTTATTCTAAATCAGTACTTAATTTAGAAGTTTATTTATTGTTTAACGGGAAGAAAAACATAAAAGATTATGCTGCAAGCGGTGAGGATAACTTACAATATGCGCCAGCAAATGGAATGCCAGCATGGCAAACTTACAATTTTAAGTCTAGTATTGCTATATTTCCGGGTGCTACATTATTTTTTGGGCTCGAAAACATTTTAGACCTACAGTATAGAACATTTTCCTCTGGAATTAATGCGCCTGGCCGAAATATTTACAGTGGCGTAAAGTATGATTTCTAAAATATAAAACTAAAAAAAAAATCCTGTTCACGTACTCGTGAACAGGATTTTTTACAATATCGAGTAGTGAAACTATCGTACAGGATTGTTTTGAATCAAATCTATATACAAGTTAATCTTATCTTTCAATTCTTTTCTTGGAGTGATAAAATCTAAGAAACCGTGCTCAAGAAGAAATTCAGCAGTTTGAAAACCTTCTGGCAAATCTTTTCCAGTGGTGTCTCTTACAACTCTAGGACCAGCAAAACCTATCAATGCGCCCGGCTCAGCAATGTTAATGTCACCTAGCATAGCGTAGGAAGCAGTAGTTCCACCCGTTGTTGGATCTGTACAAAGTGAGATATATGGTAATTTAGCTTCGGCAAGTTGTGCTAATTTTACAGATGTTTTAGCTAATTGCATTAAAGAGTAAGCAGCTTCCATCATTCTGGCTCCACCAGATTTTGAAATCATTAAAAACGGCATTTTGTTTTTGATTGCGTGATCTATTCCTCTCGCAATTTTTTCACCTACAACAGCTCCCATAGATCCGCCAATAAAAGCAAAATCCATACAGCAAATTACTAAATCTTTACCTTTAGATTTTCCAACACCTGTACGTACAGCATCTTTAAGTTTGGTTTTGTCCATGACGTCTTTCAAACGATCGGCATACTTTTTTGTATCCACAAAATGCAGAGGGTCTTTTGAAGTCATGTTTTTGTCTAACTCAACAAATTCATTATTGTCAAACAAAATTTGAAAATACTCAGCGCTACCTATTCTTACGTGAAAACCATCTTCTGGACTTACAAATAAGTTGCGAGCAAGTTCATCTGCATCAATAATTTTTCCTGTAGGAGATTTGTACCAAAGCCCTTTTGGGATATCCATTTTGTCTTCAGTAGCTGTTGTAATCCCTTTTTCTTTTCTTTTAAACCAAGCCATATTTATTGTTTTTGTTGTTTCAGGTTTAAAGTTTAAAGTTTTGAAACCTTAAACCTGAAACTTTAAACTTTTTATTATAATGTATTCACGTTGTTCAAGTCAGCAAATGCTTGCTCTAATCTTGTATTGAAAGTGATTTCGCTTTCACGCAACCATTTTCTTGGATCGTAATGTTTTTTATTTGGAGCGTCAGCGCCTTCTGGATTACCAATTTGTGTTTTTAGATAATCAATATTTTTAATCATATAATCACGAATACCCTCTGTAAATGCAAATTGCAAATCAGTGTCAATATTCATTTTGATAACACCATAGCTAATTCCCTCTCTGATTTCTTCAAGTGTAGATCCTGACCCACCGTGGAAAACAAAATCAACTGGGTTGTGACCTGTGTTGAATTTATTTTGAACAAAATCTTGAGAATTCTTTAAGATTTTTGGAGTTAATTTTACATTTCCTGGTTTGTATACTCCGTGTACATTTCCAAAAGCGGCTGCAATTGTAAAACGAGGACTTATTTTAGAAAGTTCCTCATAAGCATAAGCAACTTCTTCAGGTTGTGTGTATAATTTTGAACTATCTACATCAGAGTTGTCTACACCATCTTCTTCACCACCTGTAATACCTAGTTCAATTTCAAGAGTCATCCCCATTTTGCTCATACGCTCTAAATAGCCTTTGCAAATTTCGATGTTCTCTTCAATTGGCTCCTCAGATAAATCTATCATATGAGATGAATATAGCGGTTTTCCAGTCTTTGCAAAATGTGCTTCGGATGCGTCTAATAATCCATCAATCCAAGGCAATAATTTCTTTGCACAATGATCTGTGTGTAAAATTACCGTTGCACCATAGGCTTCTGCTAGTGTATGAATGTGCAAAGCACCAGCAATTCCACCAGCAATTGCTGCTTTTTCTCCTGCATTAGATAATCCTTTACCAGCATTAAACTGTGCTCCACCATTAGAAAACTGAATGATTACGGGAGCATTTAATTTAGTGGCTGTTTCAAGAACGCTGTTAATTGTATTTGAGCCAGTTACATTTACTGCAGGCAATGCAAATCCTTTTTCTTTAGCATAATTAAAGATTTCTTGAACCTGATCTCCTGTTGCTACTCCTGGTTTTATGTTGTGTGCCATAGTGTTAATTTTTAGTAATTTTTTTAGTTTTTAGTTCTGCAAAAATAGGAATTAAATAGTATTAGAACGGATAATTTATACCAAAATTTAAAACGGAGTTCGCAAAGTTATACTCTCTAAACCATCTTTTATTTATTTCATTGGCTGGGTTGTAAGTTTTAAAACCCAAATCAAAACGGATAACAAAAAAACTAAGGTCATATCTAAGTCCAAAACCAGTGCCTAATGCAATGTCTTTTAAATCACGGTAACTTGTAAAGGTAGATTTCTCATCCTCAACATTATCCAGTACATTCCAGATGTTTCCAGCATCTGCAAATATGGCGCCTTTTAAATCGCCAAGTACTTTAAATCGAAATTCACCACTAATGGCAATTTTCATATTGGCTTCATTAAAATCATTAATAGCTCCGCTACTGCCTGGGCCTAGTGCATACGGTTGCCACGCTCTATTATCATTTGATCCTCCTGAGAAATAACTTCGTGAAAACGGAATGTTATTTGAATTACCAAAAGGAATTGCTATTCCAAAAAAAGATCTAAAGGCAATTTTATTTTCTGTAGAGAGTGCCCAGTGTTTTATGTAATCAAATTCGGTTTTTATGTATTCTGAATATTCAAGATTAAAGATTTCATAATTACCGCCTGAATTTTTCTTTTGATTTGTAGAGCTAGCAAAAGCCGTTAATAAAGTACCTGCCGATTCTATTTTTGTTTTAAATAAATAAAAGGTATCGTCTGCTATGTCCTTTTTAGTCGTTTTAGAGAAAGTGAAACTGGTTGCTAGAATAAAGTCATTTTCGGTTAATCTTTGTCTTCTTTCTTCAATGCTTTTAATATCTTGAAAATCAGTTGGAGTAATAGGCTTTAAAAATGTACCACTATTGTTTAAGACATCATTTGTAAATCCCGAAGTACCTCTTTCTATGCTTAAATTTCTATTTGCAGGGTTATCGTAATATGTAGTATTGGTATTGTATTCTTTACTAATGTTATTTAAAGCATTATAGGATGATTTATAAACATTGAAGTAGTTTTGTGAGTTTAAATTTCGTACAAATTGTGTGTTTAGTAAATCAAATCGAGCAGTGTTGTTTTTTTGCGGTGTCCAATTGTAAGAAAGTGTACTGGTGAAGTTTTCTTTATCAAGTCCAATATTTTGTTGTTTAGCAAAACCTACGGTGACTAAAGTAGATGGGATCATGCTTTTAGGAATGATTTTTTCGGTTCTGAAAGGCATAAAAATCCTTGGGATATTTAGTTTTAGATCTAAACCATATTCAGAAACATTGAAGAAATTATTATTCGGATTAGCTAAATCTTGTGACGATCCAATGTTGCCTCGTACTGCTAGCTCTAATGTTTCGGCACCATTAAACACGTTTCGTACTGTTTCTGACACGCTAACTCCTATTCCAAAAGCTTGAATATTAGAGTGGGTTACATCTAGACTAGTCCCAAAACTATATTTTTTTCTAGGTGTCAAAAATACTTTAGCAATTAGAGAATGCGCAGTAGTATCTCTCTTATCAACCTCGTATTGAATAGAGGGGTAATTAAAAATTTTAAGATTGTTTAAATAACGTGTTGTTAATACCGTTTTGTTGTCGGCATATAAACCTCCTTTGGTGATAAATAGCGCATTAGTTAAAGCCTTTGGTTTGTACTTAAGTTTGTTTTGGCTGTAAATTGTAAAGCCATTATACGTGACACTGTCTTTGATTTGAAACGAATTTAAATTAGGACTGTAATCCGAAAATATTTTTACATCACTAATTTTATATAACTTAAAAGGTTCCGTTTTAGTGCTATCATTCATTTGGTATGTATAATTCGCAACCAATAAATTGATGTTTGCTTTATTGACTTTTTTGATGGTGTCTACATTAAATGTTATGTAATTTGGCTGAAAATAATAAGCGCCATTGTTTCTAAAATGAGTTGTAATTCTGTTTTTTTCATTCTCAAAATCCTCTGTTTTGTATGGCTTTCCGCTTTTAATGAAGCTTGCACTTTTTATAGAAGTGTATAATGAATCTAGGGCAGGAGTTAAAATGGTTGATTTTATAGTATCCAGAGTGTATTGTGAACCAGATACAATATTGTACTTAATCTTTCCTTTTTTTCTCTCCAGTGTGTCAATAACATAAGATGCATTTACATTGAAGAAACCATTATTGAAAAAATAATATTTTAATCTGAATAACGATTTATCTGCTTTTTCTTTCTCTAAAATTACGGGAGCTTCTCCTGTTGTTTTTAAAAAATCATGAATGCCATGGTACCAGAAAGATTTACCTAATCGGTCAACCTGTTTTGCAGAAAGCCATTTTGATTTACGGCTGTACTTGTTGGGATTATTGGTAAACTTAGCTTGATAAGTTGAATCAGAATTTAAATTTGCAATGGAGTATAAATTAAGTCTTAATCGGTAATCTAGTAAGTTGCTATTTGGTTTTTGATACAATTGATTGAAAATAGTTTCATCAGAAACATTTTTATCATTCACTGTTATTTCATTCTTTGTGAGCAATAATTTGCCCTCAGGAACTCTTTTTACAGCGTTACAGGCACAAATAAGTATTGCAATTAGAATAAATG
>NZ_MTCA01000064.1:0-15719 GCF_002150205.1 Flavobacterium sp. FPG59
GTCTAAGGATATATTAGATTTGAATTTATAAAGCAAACTTGAAGTAGGAATCTCTTCAGTAGTAATTAAATTGAAAATTGTAGTTTCTAAGTCAATTAAGCCATTGTTTATATGCTCAGACCATATTCTTATTGTTTTCCAAAAGTCTACGCTGGCATCAGTTAAATTCGCCTTGTTTTTAATATGTAATTTGGTTTGTAATAGTTGTAAAGTATTCACATCCTCAATTTCAATGTCATCTAGATTTTCAATTCTGATCTTTGGGTTGTCAAGTTCTTTAGAGTATGTAAGTAAAATTAGTAAAGCATATTTAATTTGGTAGAAGTAACCCAAAGATGGTTCTCTCGCAGAAAAGTCAGTAATTGTTTTTATCATATATCTTAATTTTATTTAGGAGATTTTTTCTGCAATGTTATATAACTCGAAAATAAGCTTAACAAACCTTCCCAACTCCACCACTCTTGCGGAATTAAAAAAAGTTTCATCTCACTTTATTCATTTCTCAAATATATTAAAATAATCTTACAAATTGAATTTTAAAAAAACGTCTTTGTAAAAAATGGTTCGTCTCAAATAGCCCCGATAGCAGCGAAAATCCTTTACGGTGGCGGCAGCCAAAAGCAAAGATTGTAGCGTATAGCGGGAGTACGCGCCTGCTGAAAAGCGGTTGATCTGCTCCAAAAAAAAACCTGCAAGTCCCGATACTTCGGGGTCGCTTGCAGGTTTACTTTAAAAATCTTACGATCTAAAAATATAATATTTACTTAATCAGCTCGAAACTTCTTTTTACAAATGCGGTTAAGGCTTCGCCTTTTAGCAAGTTTTGAGATAGTTTGGCTAAGTCTAGCGCTTGTTTTACTAGGCTTTCTTGAGCGTCTTTGTCTTTGTTGTTAAGGATGCTGCTGGCCAATTCAGAGTTTGTGTTTACTACTAAATTGTACATTTCTGGCATGTTGCCCATCCCGAACATTCCGCCGCCACCGCTTTGGCTCATTTCTTTCATACGGCGCATGAATTCTGGCTGTGTGATGATAAATGGTGCCGAGTTGCTGTCTAGCGCTTCTAGTTGTACGCTGTACGTTTGTTTTGGTACAATGGTTTCTAGAACGGTTTTTAGGCTGGTTTGTTCTTCATCTGAAAGTTTTGAAATGGTAGTTTCGTCTTTCTTGATTAAGTTGTCAATATGATCAGAGTCTACACGTACAAAAGTCAGGTTGCTGTTGTCGCCTTCAATTTTCTGGATTAGGTGCGAGATAATTGGAGAGTCTAGCAACAATACTTCGTATCCTTTGTCTTTGGCGGTAGCAATGTAAGAGTGCTGCGCATCTTTGTTTCCTGCATATAAGATTACCAGTTTGCCATCTTTATCGGTTTGTGTGGCAGCTAGTTTTTCTTTTAATTCTTCGAGTGTGTGGAATTTGCCATCTACGGTTGGGTAAAGTACAAAGGCACCTGCTTTTTCATAAAACTTGTCTTCGGATAACATTCCGTATTCCAATACAATTTTAATGTCGTTCCATTTTTGCTCAAAATCTTCACGGTTTTCTGTGAACAATGATTTTAATTTATCGGCAACTTTACGCGTGATGTAATTAGAGATTTTTTTAACGGCAGCATCAGCTTGCAATCCGGAACGAGATACGTTCAACGGAATGTCTGGCGAGTCTACCACACCTTTTAACATCATTAAAAATTCAGGTACAATTCCTTCTACGTTATCGGTAACATAGACTTGGTTTTGGTACAACTGAATTTTGTCTTTTTGGATTTGCAAATCAGAACCTAGTTTTGGGAAATACAAAATACCAGTTAAGTTGAACGGATAATCTACATTTAAATGAATGTGGAATAACGGTTCGTCAAACTGCATTGGGTACAACTCGTGGTAGAAGGTTTTGTAATCTTCAGCAGCCAATTCAGTAGGTTGTTTGGTCCAAGCTGGATTTGGGTTGTTGATGATGTTGTCTACAGTAATTGTTTCGGCAACGGCATCTTCTGGAGCGTCTTCTTGCTTAGGAAGAGTTTGTGTTTTGGTTCCAAATTTAATTGGAATAGGCATGAATTTGTTGTACTTGTTCAACAATTCTCTGATTTTGGCGTCTTCTAAAAATTCTAAAGAATCTTCAGCAACGTGCAAAATAATTTCAGTACCACGTGTGGTTTTATCAGCTGGTTCTAAAGTGAATTCTGGGCTACCATCACAAGTCCAGTGTGCAGCAGGCTCATCTTTGAATGATTTAGTGATGATTTCTACTTTCTCGGCTACCATAAAAGCAGAGTAAAAACCAAGACCAAAATGTCCGATAATTCCAGAATCTTTAGCAGAGTCTTTGTATTTGTCTAAGAACTCTTCGGCTCCTGAAAAAGCCACTTGATTGATGTATTTCTCAACCTCATCAGCAGTCATTCCTAAACCTTGATCGATGATGTGTATTTTCTTTCCTTCTTTGTCAATTTTTACCTCGATCATTGGGTTGCCATATTCTACTTTGGCTTCGCCAATGCTAATCAGATGCTTTAATTTTAAAGTGGCATCGGTACCGTTCGAAATCAATTCTCTCAAGAAAATTTCGTGGTCGCTGTATAAAAATTTCTTGATTAAGGGAAAGATGTTTTCTACTGAAACATTAATTTTACCTGTTGTCATATTTTTTAAATTTTAAAATTAAATTGGTTACCAATCAAGCTTTCAAATAGAATACCAATTGTAAAAAGGGTGACAAAATGGCGTAAGCGTTAATTATGATACAAAATGTTAAAATTGTGAAACATAATTTCAAAAATGCGTAGTACCTTTGTGTAAGTATTAATTCATTAAATGTATCAAAATGAAAAAAATTATTTTAGTGTGCGCCTTAGCCGTTTTGATGTTTGCTTGTAAGTCAACATCAGCTACGAGTACCAAAACAGATAGAAAATCTCAAGTAGCTATAAAAGGAGACTGGGTTATTAGTGCAGTAACATATCCAGGATCTCAATATGTGAAAGTAAATAGTTTTCAATTAGCAGACTCAGAGTGTTTTGTAGGAAGTACTTGGAAATTTGTGTCAAACAATAACAAAGGAACTATGGCTTTGACCAAAACGAATTGTGTTGCATTTAGTTCACCAATTACTTGGTTTGTAAACGATCAAGGTCAGTTTGTTTTAAAAGTTTTAGACGCTGGCGAGAAAGCAAGAAAAGTGAGAGATGGTTATATTTTAGGTCTTGCTAATCAAACGGAAACTTCGTTTCAACTAGTAGACAAAATAGATGTAGCAGGAAAAATGACCGATGTAGTATATCAGTTTCAAAAAACTAACTAAAAAATAAGATAACATGAAAAAGATTTCAGTAGTTGCTATAGCAACAATAATGGTTTTAGGTTCTATTTTTACAAGCTGTGAGGCTGTAAAAAACACAAACAAAACTCAAAGAGGAGCAGGAATAGGTGCTGTTGCAGGTGCTGTTTTAGGTGGAGTTCTAGGTAACAATTTAGGAAAAGGTGGTAATGGTGCTATGGGTGCTGTACTAGGAGGAGTTATTGGTGGTGTTGCAGGTGGCGCTATTGGTAATAAAATGGACAAGCAAGCACGTCAAATTGATGCTGTTCTTCCAGGTGCTGAAGTAGTACGTGTAGGAGAAGGAATTAAATTGGTTTTGAATGAAAATGCAGTGCGTTTTGATACGAACAAATCTACATTGACTGCTGCTGCAAAAGCTAATCTAGATAAATTAGTTCCTGTTTTTGGAGAATATCCAGATACTAATATTACTATCTACGGATACACTGATAGTACAGGTCCAGCAGATTATAACTTGAAACTTTCAGGCGATAGAGCGGCATCTGTGCGTAATTACTTGTCAAGCAAAGGAGTTTCTGCAGCTAGATTTAAAGTAACAGGAATGGGTATTGCTGATCCTATTGCTTCTAATGAAACTAATGAAGGTAGAAGCCAAAACCGTCGTGTAGAGTTTGCTATTACGGCTAACGAAAAAATGATCAAAGATGCTGAAGCTGAAGTGAAAAAATAAGTTTAAAGTACTTTAAAAACAAGAGCTGTTTCTTTCTAGAAGCAGCTTTTTTTGTGCTTAAAATTGATTTAAAGATTGTAAATTTGCACTTTAATTTTTGATGATGCTAGAAATAAAAAATATACACTTTTCTTATAGTGATAAACCTGTAATAACAGATATTAATTTTACTATTGAGAAAGGGCAAAACATTGCTATTATTGGGGAAAGTGGTTGCGGAAAAAGTACCTTACTCAAACTGATTTATGGTTTACTGGATCTCAATAGTGGATCAATTAGTTACAACGAAAAATCTATTTTAGGTCCCAAATACAACTTGATTCCGGGTGTTGATTATATTAAATACTTGGCTCAAGATTTTGATTTAATGCCGTATACCACCGTTGAGGAAAATGTGGGTAAATTTTTGTCGAGCGCTTTTTTACCTTTAAAAAAACTCCGAATTCAAGAGCTACTCGAAATGGTGGAGATGACGGAGTTTGCCAAAGTAAAAGCCAAAGATTTAAGTGGTGGACAGCAACAAAGGGTAGCCTTAGCCAAAGCTTTGGCCCTAGAGCCAGAAATTTTATTGCTAGACGAGCCATTCAGCCATATTGATAATTTTAGAAAAAATGCTTTAAGACGCAACTTGTTTGCCTACTTAAAGAAGAAAGGAATCACTTGCATCATAGCCACACATGATAGTGTGGATTCCTTATCATTTGCAGATGAGACAATTGTCTTGCAGCAAGGACAAGTAGTGATCAAAGGTGCTTCAAGAGCTTTGTATGAACTTCCGGCAAATAAATATGTAGCGTCTCTTTTTGGTGAAGTCAATGAGTTTATGCTTTCACAAATTATAGATATTGACCCGGCTGATGACGAATATTTATTGTTGTATCCGCACCAATTAAAAGTAGTAGACAATGCAAAAATGACAGCGGTTGTAAAGCAATGTTATTTTAGAGGCGGTCATTTTTTAGTTAAAGCTGCTTTTGATAGAAGAGCTATTTTCTTTGAGCATGACACGGAATTAAACTTTAATCAAGAAGTCAACTTGATGTTAGCGTAAAGCTAAATTTTTTTCCTTTTGATATAAAAAAAAGAATCCCCGAAACCAGATTTGATTTCGGGGATTTTTGTGTTTAAAAACTGGGCTTGATCAAGCTGCGTTTAGTTTTTCAAATGTTTTTCTAAAAACTGATCTTGTTCCCACAATAGGTGTAGGATGTTTTCTTTGGCTGCATAACCATGACTTTCTTTTGGTAAAATCACCATTCGTGCTGGAGCTCCAAGTCCCTTCAGAGCTTGAAAGTAGCGTTCGGTTTGCAAAGTGAAAGTTCCAGGATTGTTATCGGCTTCACCGTGAACCAATAACATAGGTGTTTTCATTTTTCCAGCATTCATAAAAGGAGACATGGCTGTGTACACTTCTGGACTTTCCCAGTAATTGCGTTGCTCACTTTGAAAGCCAAAAGGAGTTAATGTTCTATTATAAGCGCCACTGCGTGCAATTCCGCATGCAAAAAGATTAGAATGTGTTAGTAAATTAGCCGTCATAAAGGCGCCGTACGAGTGTCCGCCCACAGCTACTTTTTTGCGGTTAATGTATCCTAAAGCATCAACTGCATTAATAGCAGCCTCAGCATTATCAACAAGTTGTGTGATAAAATTATCATTTGGTTCTGTAGTTCCTTCACCAATAATTGGGAAAGCAGCATCATCCAGTACCACATAACCTTTGGTTACCCAGTACACAAAAGAACCGTAATTTGGAAATGTGAATTCATTTGGGTTTTGCGTGCTTTGACCTGCTGAATTTTTATCCTTGTATTCTGCTGGGTAAGCCCAAATTAACAATGGCATTTTTTCTTTTTTAACCTTGTCATATCCTACAGGTAAGTACAAGGTTCCAGATAATTGAACTCCATCTTTACGCGTGTACTTGATAACTTCTTTACTCACGTTTTTAATGCTTTCAAAAGGATTTTGGAAAGTAGTGATAGGTGTTAATTTGTTTTTTTGCTTGATGTTTCTCAAGTAATAGTTTGGATATTCGTTTTTAGACTGAATTTGGACCAAAACCGTACCTTCTTTTAAGTTTTCAATTTCAAGAATATCTTCTTTTTTGTCCGTGTACGATGAGGTGTATAGTCTCTTAGTTTGCAATGTTTTTAAATCCATTTCACTAATAAAAGGGAATTGTCCATTTTTTGTAAAACCAGCACCTATTAAAAAAGTTTTGTTGTTTTCTATAGCCAGTACATATCTGTTGAATTCGTTTTTGCGCGTTTCAAAATTTCCAGGATCTGAATACACATCTTGCGAATTTCGGTCAAAAATTACTTTAGGTGCTAGTTCAGGAGCTGCAGGATTGATGAGGTATGTTTTTGTATTTCTGGTATCATACCATTCATCCATAAGTACCGCTACATTTTCATTACCCCACATGATGCCGCTAAAACGTTGCGGTGTTTTTACAAGCGTATTTGCAGGAGTGCTAAAAGGTGCGTTCCACAGCAGGACTTCATCTCTAAAATCAACTTTGTTCGCTGGGTCACCACCATCAAGTGCTTCTACATAAACTAATGTAGCAGGTTTATCTGCTCTCCAGCTCATGTTTCGTTTTCCTTTTCTCACGGCCATAAAACCTTTCGGGATAATTTCAGTCAACGGAACTTCGTTTACTGTTTTCACCTCGTTGCCATCTTTGTCATACACCACTGATTTTGAAGGAAAACGACTTAATGGAACAATGTATGAAAATGGTTTTTGAATGGTGGTAAGCATCAAGTAATTTCCATCAGGTGAGAAACTTTCACCCGCGTACATAGCTGCTTTTTTAAAGAGAGTTGCTGTGCCATCAAGAGTTATTTTGTATATTTCGGATGTTATAATGTTCTCAAAATTGATCTCATCATTGGCGTTTTTCAACATGTCAGGATAGGTTCTGTTTTGGGATTTAGATCCGTCAGCGTTAGAGATAATTGGTCCTGTCGGCAAATCTTTTTTAGAATCTAGCAAAGCTGCTCTATTTTTAGGGAGCATTTTTACAAGAAGTGTATTGTTATCTTTCATCCATATAAACGGACTTCCAATATTGGCGTTTAAGGTAGCCTCTGTGATTTTTTTGGCTGTAGCCAATGCCACATCGATAGTCCATAACTCAACACCGGTTGCGGCAGTATGCGTAAATGCAATTTTTGAATCATTAGGTGACCAAGAAATATTACTGATTCGTGGGTTTTGAGGAAGACCAGCAACTTGTACTTCATTTTGATCCTTTACTTTTCTAATTTTTAAGTTGTTCACATAGGTAACCGTACTTGAAATGTTTGTAGTAGGATTGATGCGCAAACCTCCTAGTCTAAGTTCGTCTTGATTCAAATCGTCAAGCGACTTGTAGGTGTTGCGATAAGATAATAAAAGGTATTCTTTTTTAGTATCCATTGACACAGATGGAGCTCTTTCATAATCAGCAAGAGTCAAGATAGAGGGAGAAGGTTTTTGGTAGGTTAAATTTTCCTGTGCAAAAGTCTGTAAACTCATACCAAGGAAAAGAAGTAAGGACATTTTTAATTTCATAATTTTAATGATTTTAAATTAGCTTGAATAGTATCTATTTTTAGTCTGCATGCTTGCATTGTTGTTACATTTGTTTTTGTTAAACTTTACTATCTCTTATTTTATTGTAAAAAAAGGTTTTCTAAGTTCAACGTACATCAAGGGAGTTGGTATTTTACAATGGTTCAAAATGCTTAAAACTTGTAATTTGCTAAAAAAGTGGTATTTTAGCACCCTGAATTTTAGAGTTAGTTCTAAATTTGCAATCTGATTTTAATAAAACAACAATAATATGTATCATTCAAAAATAGCAGGATTGGGTTATTATGTACCTGAAAACGTGGTTACAAATGACGATTTATCCAAAATCATGGATACCAACGATGAATGGATTCAAGAGCGTACCGGTATTGAAGAGAGACGCCACATTATAAAAGGTGAGGACACAACCACATCAATGGGAGTAAAGGCTGCTGAAATAGCAATTGAACGTGCTGGTGTTGCTAAGGAAGATATTGACTTTGTAGTTTTTGCAACATTAAGTCCTGATTATTATTTTCCTGGCCCAGGTGTTCTTGTACAGCGTGATTTAGGATTAAAAACAGTTGGTGCTCTGGATGTTCGTAATCAATGTTCGGGCTTTATATATGCTTTATCTGTTGCAGATCAATATATTAAAACAGGAATGTATAAAAACATTTTGGTAATTGGTTCTGAAGTACATTCTACTGGATTAGACATGACTACTCGTGGTCGTGGCGTTTCGGTAATTTTTGGAGACGGAGCCGGTGCTGCTGTATTAAGTAGAGAAGAGGATGAAACCAAAGGTATTTTGTCTACACACTTACATTCAGAAGGGCAACATGCTGAAGAATTAGTTGTAAAAGCTCCAG
Organism: Flavobacterium sp. FPG59; assembly: GCF_002150205.1. Classification (NCBI taxonomy): domain Bacteria; kingdom Pseudomonadati; phylum Bacteroidota; class Flavobacteriia; order Flavobacteriales; family Flavobacteriaceae; genus Flavobacterium; species Flavobacterium sp. FPG59. The sequence continues at coordinate 8,451 of NZ_MTCA01000064.1, forward strand.
GAATGGGTGGCCGCTGGGTGACTGATATTTTGGCAGATAATGACCCGGACGACGAAAGTTATTTCCCTTACATGAACGGACAATTTGTATTTAAAAATGCTGTAGTTCGTTTTAGCGAAGTGATTAATGAAGGATTGCAAGCGAATAACTTGCAAGTTTCTGATATTGATATGTTGATTCCTCATCAAGCAAATTTGAGAATTTCTCAATTCATTCAAAAGAAATTTGACCTGTCGGATGACCAAGTGTACAACAACATTCAAAAATACGGAAATACAACCGCAGCTTCTATTCCAATTGCTTTAACTGAAGCTTGGGAAAAAGGTAAAATAAAATCAGGTGATACAGTAGTTTTAGCTGCTTTTGGTAGTGGTTTTACTTGGGCTAGTGCAATTATCAAATGGTAAACGAAACCCCAGATTAATGAGGGTATTCAAAAATTAGATAAAGAAGTCTGTGCAATTTGTACAGACTTTTTTTTTGGAAAATAAAAGCTATTTTTATACACCAGTTATGTCAACTACTAAACCTATTTAATTATGGCAAACCGCAGAAATTTTTTAAAAACAACAGCTCTTGCCTCAGCAGCTTTTGCGTTGCAAGCCTTCAAAGGTAAAGCGGAAACAGAAGATCCAGCAGAACCCAATAAAATCAACAAACCAATTGTGCTTTCAACTTGGAATTTCGGTATGCAAGCGAATGTGGCTGCTTGGGAGGTTTTAAAAAATAATGGGAAAGCGCTGGATGCTGTTGAAGCTGGCGTGAAAATTCCCGAAGCTGATCCAAAAGAGCGAAGTGTAGGTTATGGCGGTAGACCAGATCGCGATGGCCGAGTTACTCTGGATGCTTGTATCATGGATGAAAATGCTAATATTGGATCTGTGGCGTGTTTAGAGTTTATAAAGCATCCCATTTCTGTGGCACGTGCAGTAATGGAAAAAACACCTCACGTAATGCTCGTTGGAGATGGAGCGCTTCAATTTGCTGTTTCGCAAGGGTTTGTAAAAGAAAATTTACTAGTTGAAGACTCAGAACGGGAGTGGAAAGAATGGCTTAAAACCAGTGATTACAAACCTATTGCTAATATTGAAAATCATGATACCATTGGTATGATTGCGCTTGATGCCAATGGAGATTTATCTGGTGCATGTACCACAAGTGGCATGGCATTTAAAATGCATGGCCGTTTAGGAGATTCGCCCATAATAGGTGCAGGTCTTTATGTAGATAACGAAATTGGCGCTGCCACTGCTACAGGTCATGGGGAAGAAGTAATACGTATTACAGGTTGTCACTTGGTGGTAGAACTCATGCGACAAGGGAAATCTCCACAAAAAGCATGTGAAGAGGCAGTCATGCGCATTGTAAATTTGACCCAAAAAAGAAATAAAAATCTTAAAGATATTCAAGTTGGTTTTATAGCCTTGAACAAAAAAGGGGAGTACGGATCGTATTGTATTCAAGGTGGTTTTAATTATGCGGTACATGATGCAACAGGAAATCGTTTGATTGATGCGTCCTGTTTTTTGAAATAATAAACCTTAATGAAAATAAAAAATTCGGAGTGGCATACTCCGAATTTTTTGGGTAACAAACTATTAAAACTAACTTTTTAGTATTGGAAAAGCATTTTTGAATTCAAAAACAAATTAGACAATTGAGTTGATAAAATAGGCAACTGACTCATCATGTTTTTTATATTCTATCAAAAATTAAAATTTTGTAACACTATTTTTTTCTAGAACAGACCTCCGCCTTGTTTGGTGTTGTCTTCTCTTTGTTTGCGCTGCAGGTTTTTAGTTTTACCTCCGCCAAAAGCATAGTTGAAACCTACAAATACGGATTGACTTTCCCATCTAAATTGACCTCTTTGTGGATACGGATTTTCACCTTCAAAACCTGCTTTCATGGTGTTGAAAATATCATTGAAACGGATGCTTAATGTAGCTTTGTCTTTCAAGAAAGAGTAGCGTCCACCAGCGTCAATTTTGTACATTTCTTTGTTGTTAAATTGAACACCATCAACTCCAGATCTATAAAAACCAAATAATAGAAAACGTAGACTTTTACTAGCTTTAAAATTGCTATTAAAACGAGCATTAAATGCTGCTGCGGCAACTTCTTTGGTAACCAAATCGAATGAATTTGTAGTAGTGTTTATTTGAGATACAAGTCCTTTCTGGTTGATGTTTGAATAATCTATTGCAGGTTGAATATCCCACCAACTATTAATTTTATAATTCATAGAAACTTCAAATCCATAGGCAGTGTTGTTGTCAAAGTTGTCAAAACTTAAAATTTGTTGGTCTTGATTTTGAGGATCTGGATAAATGATTCGGTTGATTTCGTTTTGAATGCTTCTTACAAACAATCCGGTGGTTAAAGATCCCTTTGAAAGTGTCTTGGTGTAATTAAATTCTATTGAGTTTGTAAATTGCGGGTCCAATTCCGGATTTCCTATAGAGGTTAATCTAGGCGAACTAAATTCTCTCAGGGGTTTTGTTTGATCTATTCCAGGTCTGTCTACACGTCTGCTAAAACTGATTTGAAGTTGGTTTTTTTCAGATGGTGAGTAGGTCATAGACGCCGATGGATAGACCGTAAAATAATCATCTTTGTAAGCAACGGTGCCGTTTAGCATTGCTTTTACATGATAGCTTTCAAAACGTGCACCCAATTGGTAACCAATTTTTTTGAATTTTTGTCCATAGGTTGCATAAGCCGAATAAATGTCTAAATCATACGTGTATTTTGAATTTGTCAAAGCAGCGTTGTTTGTAGCATAATCGTTATCGGTGCGTAAATTTCTGCTTTCTGCACCAAGCTCTAAATTTGTTTTTTCGTCAAGAGGATTCGTGTAATCAAGATTTACGATGGTGTTAATTCTTTTTTCGCCAAGGGAATCATCATAAGCGCTACTTGGTATGCTAGGATTGGTATAGGTGTTGCGAAAACGTGCTATTTGATCTTCAGAGAAAATACTGTGATTTACTTCTAAGTCAAGTGTTTCTCCTTCTTTTCTTGTTAAGTGTTTTAACGCTACGTTATACGTTCCATCGGTGTTGTCAGTTAGGTAATTAGAATTTAGAAGTATATTTTGTAAAGCATTGGGATTAGTGATACTAATATCAATTATTCCGTCACTTTTAAAAATATTTTGGTTTGTATAGCCAGACAAGGTGTTTTTATCGTTGATGTAATAATCCATTCCAAATTTTACAAGGTGGGACTTGTTATCATTCTCCACATCAAAAATTTGATTGGAATTATCATCTAATCTGGATATCATACCCTCGTTAAATCGGATACCAAAATTATTTCCATAAGTAGAGAAAAAATTCACTTTTCCTGTTCTGTAGTTCATGTTCAGAGTATTGGAAATCTTTGGAGTTTGGGCAAATGTTAATCCAGAATTGATGCTGGCATTCAAGCCGTCATTTGCATTTTTATGTAAAACAATATTGATAATCCCAGACATTCCCTCAGGATTGTATTTTGCACTTGGGTTTGTAATCAGTTCAATTTTTTTGATAGAGGCTGATGGGATTTGTTTTAATAATTGCGAAGCCTCAATGTTACTGGGTCTTCCGTCAACTAAAACACGTACATTTTCATTTCCTCTCAAGGAAATTTTACCATCTTGATCTACATTTACAGAGGGGATATTACTCATAATCTCAGATGCGGTGGCTCCTGCGGTAGTCAAGTCTTTACCCACATTAATCACTTTTCGATCTATTTTTTGTTCAATGGTTGAGCGTTCTGCTATAATTTCTACTCCTTTTAGTTGTATGGCGTCTTCCTCCAGAATTATAGTGTTGAGATTGGCCGATTTTTGATCTATAGAAAGGACAACTGGTTTAGAAACAGTTTTGTATCCCATAAATTGAATTTCAACGGTATACTTTTTTAGAGGTAAATTTTTAATGCTAAAAAGTCCTTTCTCTGAGGTAATTTCTCCGGTTAGCACTTTGCCGTCTTCTTTTACAACTACATTTACATATCCAAGCGGATCATTGGTTTGCTTGTCGATTATTTTTCCGGTGATTAGTCCAGAGTTTTCAAGTGGCGAGGTTTTACTTGAAGTTTGCGCTTGCACAGTAAACAGCGTTACCATAAAGCAGATAATTGATAGTTTCAATTTCATGATTAATTTGATTTGATTGATTTGATTGATTAGGCAAATGTATTCTTTTAAATAATACTATGTTAAACATAATACTGTTTTATGTATTATTTAACATTTAATTAATAGTTGAGAACACAGTAACCTTAATAATAGACTGTTTTGAAGTATAATTGTTACATTAATTTCAATGTAATTTTGATTTGTTTAGTATTTTTAATGTATCGGTCTGATTGTGAGTTGTAAATTATGTGAGTATCCCATTTTCAATTTCCTTGATTATGACTATATTTGCTTTCTCAAAAAAAATATAAAATGACTTTACCACAAGTTCTTACACCCGCAATAGAAAACGCAATAAAAACCTTGTTTGACGTGACCATTGAAAAGGTGGAGTTTCAAACCACTCGTAAAGAGTTTGAGGGAGATATTACCATGGTTATTTTTCCATTGTTGAAACTAGTAAAGAGTAATCCTGTAGAATTAGGAAATAAAATTGGAAATTATTTAGTAGAAAACGTAGCTGAAGTAACCCGTTTCAATGTAGTTTCGGGTTTCTTGAATATTGTAATTGCCGATCAATATTACTTAAACCTATTTGCAGGAATAAAAGATAATGCCACCTACGGTTTTGTGACGCCTTCGGCAAATGATAAAGCCGTTATGGTTGAGTATTCCTCTCCTAATACCAATAAACCTTTGCATTTAGGACACGTTCGTAATAATTTGTTAGGATATTCAGTAGCTGAAATCATCAAAGCTTCGGGTAAAAAAGTATATAAAACTCAAATCATTAATGATAGAGGAATTCATATTTGTAAGTCCATGTTGGCTTGGCAAAAATTTGGTGCCAATCAAACTCCTGAAACTTCAGGCTTAAAAGGAGACAAGTTAGTTGGTAACTTTTATGTGGCATTTGATAAGGCCTACAAAGAGGAAATTAATCAACTAATGCAAGAAGGCAAAACAGAAGAAGAAGCTAAAAAACAAGCTCCGATTATCCTTGAAGCTCAAGAAATGCTACAAAAATGGGAAGCTGGTGATGCTGAAGTGAAAGCTTTATGGGCTAAAATGAACCAATGGGTTTACGATGGTTTTGCCATTACATATAAGAATCTTGGAGTTGATTTTGATCGTTATTACTATGAGAGTGACACCTATTTACTAGGGAAAGATGTTGTCCAAATTGGGTTAGAAAAAGGAATTTTCGAAAAAGATCCAGACGGTTCTGTTTGGATTGACTTAACTGACGAAGGTCTTGATCGTAAAATTGTGTTGCGTTCAGATGGTACGGCTGTGTATATGACTCAGGATATTGGTACGGCAATTCAGCGTGTGAAAGACATGCAAGATGTTGGCGGAATGGTATATACTGTAGGAAATGAGCAAGATTACCATTTTAAAGTATTGTTTTTGATTCTGAAAAAATTAGGTTTTGATTGGGCAAAAAACTTATACCACTTGTCATACGGAATGGTTGATTTACCATCAGGAAAGATGAAATCTCGTGAAGGTACGGTTGTGGATGCCGATGATTTAATGCAGGAAATGACCGCTACGGCTCAAAAAATAGCAGAGGATTTAGGAAAATTAGAAGCGTATTCACCTGAAGAAAAAGCTAATTTATACAGCACAATCGGTTTAGGAGCATTGAAATATTATATTTTGAAAGTAGATCCTAAGAAACGAATCCTTTTCAATCCAGAAGAGTCTGTTGATTTTGCTGGAAACACAGGTCCTTTCATACAATATACCTATGCACGTATTCAATCTATAATTCGCAAAGCAAATTTTGATTACTCAAATAATGCACAAATAGATATTTTACATGAAAAAGAGAAAGAATTGGTCAAACAATTGGAGCTTTTTCCTGAAGTAATTCAAAATGCAGCCCAGCATCACAGTCCGGCGCTTTTGGCAAATTTTACTTATGATTTAGTTCGTGAGTACAATTCGTTTTACCAAGCCGTTCCTATTTTAGGGGAAGAGGATTTAGAAAAGAAAAAATTCAGAGTACAACTGTCTAAAAAAGTAGCCGAGGTTATTGCGGCATCATTTAAGTTACTGGGAATTAATGTTCCTGATAGAATGTAAATTTAAAACTTTAGATCAAAAAAAATCCGAATCAGTTAAGATTCGGAATTTTTTTTTTGGGCGAAAGCCAATTTTTTAAATAGTTTTTGCAAACCTAAATTTAGTGTACACGATGCATTATATTTTTTTTAAGATTTAATTACAAAGGAATCTATGATAGCATCAATTTCTGCTTGACTTGCAGTAGGTTTTAGATCAAATAGAAGAGAAAAAAGAGACTTCTTTTCTACTTTTTTGTGCAAGTTGATGTCTTTTTTTGAGGCATAAACGCTATTCCATTTATTTCTTATTTTGAGCCAGATGTCCTCGTTTTTCTTCCACCAGTTTTGGGCTACTTTACAATTGGCATCAGGGACTTTAGTATAGACATCAAAACCTTTTTCTTGAGCCAATAAAATGTCTTTTTGATTTAAATTCCGAATCAATTTGTCGTTATCTTGTTCATGAACCCAACCCGTTGCCGTTATTTCATGTATGTTTCTTCTTTTTAATACATTGTAGTCATCTCTTTTTGTATGCTCTCTTCTTGGTAAAGGAGCGTCAGTGGTATTTTTCCAATAGTGACTTCCATCAACATGAACCCAACTGGATGAGCCCTCATACCTAGGACTGTCGTCTACCTGATATACTTTTTGCGTCCATTGTCCTTTTACATTTTTTGCTGGTGTTGCGCTGTGTTTCCAAGTCAAATCTTTTTGAAAGTTAAGAAAATCGGTGTTTTCAAATAGCCAGTCTTGTCTCCAGTGCTTTACAATATCATTTTCATTAGGCCCCACTATTAATAAATGTTGCATGCTTATTTTATTAGAGGAGTCTTCAATAAGCTGAACCCATTCTAAAGCTTTTTCATGTTTTGTTTCAGAAGGTTTATAGGTTAATGAATCTTTGGGATAACTAAAAGTTTCAGCAAAGTTGAATTGAACTTCATAGCAACCGCACATAGACTTGATGGCTGCGATGTCATTTTGTCTAGCATCTGTTTGACTGTTGCTTAATAAGCTTGTAGTTAATGCAATGGAGGTAATGAAAACTTTTGATCTCATATAAAT
>NZ_MTCA01000279.1:0-3422 GCF_002150205.1 Flavobacterium sp. FPG59
GTATGCACTTCTTTTTTAACGCCTGCTGCCTTGGCTACTTGCCGCACCGCCCATTGCACGCCGCGCTGGCTGTAACGGCTATCAAAATCACCTCCTGCTCGCTCAATTGGTTGTCCGTTAAAAAGATAATCTTGAGGTTTTTCGGCTGTGATGTATTTTTTTAATCCCCGAATCAAGTGTTCCGAAAGCGGAACGTAACGGTCTTTTTTGCCTTTGCCTTGAACCACTTTGAGCTGTTTTCTATCGAAATCTAGATCTTGTAATCGTACACTTCGGGCTTCCATGCAGCGCAATCCGCAGCCATAAAGCAAACCAATCAGGATTTTATGTTTTAGCAATTTGGCACTCTGGAGCATCGCCCAAACTTCCTCTTTACTCAAAACAACAGGAAGTTTCTTCTCGTGTTTTATGGACGGTAAACGAAGGAATTGATACGGAAAACCCTCAGATTTCAGCAAAAATCGAAGTCCGTAAACGCAATGTTTAAAATACGTTTGCGAAGGGGTTTTTGACTTTTTTTGTTGGTAAAACAAGTAGTCCTGTACTTGTTCGGGATCTAATTCGGTTGGGATTTTACCAAAATAAAGCGAGATAGCTGCAACATGGCGCGAATAGTTATTAAAAGTACTTTGGCTTCTGCCTAAAACAGAAATCGTCCGCTCAAAACGATCTAAAAGTTCCTCGAAACCTGGAACTTCTCGCTTGGCTTGGTTCAGAATTTTGTTCTCTCTTAACGCATCAGGATGCTTTTTTTTGTAGTCATAATATCAAATTTTAATTATCTTTGAAAAGTACTACTTTTTCGGTTTCGCGCTACCGAAGGTTTAGTTCAACACACGCTACAAGCAAGCTGGGTAATTGGCTTAATAGGAAAATGGTTTTGTATTTGGCAGTTTAGTGACAACCGAAAAATAAATCTTAATTTAGTCCCAAACCCGCTGTAGTACCAGAACGTTAGTTAGAATTGTAGGACGACAAAACAAATAGAATAATTTATGAAAAAAGAGACACCACAAATCAAGGTTGCTGAAATTGCATATAAAGACAAAGTTTTTAGCATTGAATATTTTTTTAGACAAGGACAAAAAGAAACAATTGTATTGCTTCATGGTCTTGGTGGAGCAAAAGAAAACTATTATGAAGCTTGTAAAGCAGATGCTCTTACCGACCATACGCTTATATTTTTTGACAACCCAGGAACAGGTAATTCAACATACTTTGAAGACTTACTATTAAATGTAGATGACCTTGCTTCCATTAGCTCAATTTTCATTAAGCAGCTTGGCATTTCAAACTTCATACTTTGTGGGACAAGCATGGGCGGTCTGACTACTTTACTATATCTTAAAAGTAATGAACAGAGCAATATCAAAGCGTATATAAATATCGAAGGGAACTTATTGCCTGAAGACTGTATGTTTTCTAGCAAGGTGGTTACCTATGACTTTGAAACATTTGCGAATCAAGTTTTTCCTAAAACAGTTCATGATATGAAAGCTAATGGAAATACGGGCTATCACATCATTGCCAACAATTTGGAACTAAATACTAATGTGAAATCATATTACAACTATAGTTTTCAAACTGTAGAATATTCAGCAACGGGCGATTTGCTTAAACAGTTTATAGCATTGAAAATTCCCAAAATATTTATTTACGGACAAGAAAATAATTCATTATCCTATATTCCAGAGCTACTCAAAAATAATTTAAATGTTAAAGAGATTTCTAATAGCAATCACTTTGTTTTTTATGACAATCCGAAAGAATTATATGAGGTTATTGGAAACTTTGTTAATGAACTACGCTGACAAGAAACAACGAACCGCTAACAGATAAGGTTTCGTTGCGGCTGCAAGCCGAACAATGAAACCTGTGTTGAACGGAACCGGTCATTGGCAGGAACTATGGAGTTATCGTAAAGTTTAGAGAGAGAATATGAAGAGGATTTAGTATCCTCTTTTTTTTGAAGCCGTTTTTAGCTTGTTTTTTTTAGTGTTTTTCCTTTACTTTTTGGCAAACCTGCACATACCCTTAAAACCAATTTTAACAGGAACTATGAAAACAATCAAGCTCTCAATTCAGCTTATATTGGATTCGTATTTATAACCAACAAAACTTACGCCGAATTTTAAACCTATTTAACCATAAGGTGACTTTTACCTAAAAGAGTTTTAATTGTAGTTTAAATCAAATATATTTACTTAAAAATTAATCCAATAATATTTGTTTAAAGAATTTTAAACAAAATGACATTGACCATAATTGCTTCACGACGTACTACAATAAAGAGAACCATAAAAAATATAAAAATGGGAAAACAAATTTTTATAAATTTAGCAGTTAAAGAACTTGAAAAATCAGTTGACTTTTACACTGCATTAGGATTTACAAATAATCCACAATTTTCAGATGAAACCGCAAAATGTATGGTTTGGTGTGAAAACATTTTTGTAATGCTTTTAACACATGAGAAGTTTACAAGTTTTACATCTAAACCTATTGCTGACACAAAAACTAATATTGCAGGACTTTTTTCATTATCATTAGAAAGTATGAACGAAGTCAATAACTTAATGTCAAATGGACTTAAAGCAGGTGGTATAGAACCAACAGAAATGAAAGATTATGGTTTTATGCAGCAACGAACTATTGAAGATTTTGACGGACACACATGGGAAATATTTTATATGGACGTTTCAAAATTTCCAACTGAACAACCAAAATAATAATTTGAGTTAAATAAAAAAAAAATAAAATGGCACAAATAAACCCTTACATCCATTTTAATGGAAATGCTGAAGTTGCATTTACATTTTATAAATCCGTTTTCGGTGGAGAATTTGCAATGATAAGTCGTTTCAAAGATTTTTCAAATCCTGAATTTCCAATTTCAGAAAGCGAAGCAAACCGCATTATGCATATTGCTTTGCCAATTGGGAAACACAATGTATTAATGGCGAGTGATACTCCCGAAATAATGGGAAAACATAACGAAAATGAAACTAGAAGTAAAATTTCAATTAGCGCTGAAAGTAAAGAAGAAGCTCATCAATTATTTTATGGCCTTTCAGAAGGTGGGAATATTGAAATACAAATTAATGACAGTCCTTGGGGTTCTTATTTCGGAATGTTTAGAGATAAATTTGGTATAGAATGGATAGTAGATTTTGACCCAAATTATAAAAGAAATATAAATAATAAGTAAAAACCACTTCCAATATTAAGAATTCTTTTATATACACAGTACTTACATAGAGTTCCTGATGAATAATTTATTAAAAAACTTCAAAAAGGGTAAGCTTTATATTTTGGGATTCAAATAGTGATTTTTATTGCTTGTTTACGCTTTGTTTTATTTTTAATATAGAAAGCAGTTTTTACCGAGAATGGTTTTAATTATAATTTAAATCCTTTGTTAT